>NZ_DAIUCO010000025.1:0-33574 GCF_036846085.1 Noviherbaspirillum sp.
GTTCAAACGGCTTTCCTTCGAGATCCAGCGCCCGCACCTTCACCCGCGCCGGGCGTTCGACGCCGTCGTAAATGCCGGGCACGGACAGGCAACCCTCGTCATACACCTGCCGCTCCTCGCTGGCCCAGACGATTTCCGGATTGATGAACACCCGCAGGTCGTCATGGGTTTCGGACGTGTCGATCACGATCAGCTGCTCATGCACATCGACCTGGGTCGCGGCCAGTCCGACGCCGGGGGCGTCGTACATGGTTTCGGCCATATCGGCCGCCAGCTTCTTCAAACGCTGGTCGAAAACGGTTACCGGCTTGGCAATTTTGTGCAGGCGCGGATCGGGGTAACGCAGTATAGGTAATAAAGACATACGGCTTTTGTGCAACAAGGCACCAATGGTGGAACGTGGTTTCTCTTGCTAGTTCAAGGATTTATGGGCAGAATTTGATTCAATTTGGCAAGTTTTTCCCCGGCAACTAGTTGTACGTGGACAACATGCAGTGACGAAGATCAATCATTCCATTCACAGTCACGCCTACCGGACAAACCATGAAAAAGTTTAGCACAGCGGCTCTTCTCCTTGTTTTCGGCTCCACCCTCAGCGCGACAGCTTCGGCCGCCGATACGACCAAGACGCGCTGCGCTTTCCTGCAAAATGCGCCGGATCAGCATCAGGTGGTACGTGGCGATACCTTATGGGGTATATCGGGCCGGTTCCTGCAAAATCCATGGTGCTGGCCGCAAGTCTGGGGAATGAACAAGGACGAGATCCGCAATCCGCACTGGATCTATCCAGGCCAGGTCGTCTATTTTGACCGGGTTGCCGGCCGCTTGCGCCTGGGAAATTCGGTCAACCAGGGAGGCGGCGCCCAAGGAAGCAGTACGCAAGGCGGCATCCCGACGGTGCGCCTGACATCGCAGCTCAGGTCCCAGGGACTCGGGCAGGAAGCCGTAACCTCCATCCCGTCCGGCGTCATCGAGCCTTTCCTTGCACAACCGCTGATCATCGAGGAAAACGACCTCAGAGACGCGCCGCGCATCATCGCTACCGCCGAAGGCCGGGTCAACGTCGGCAAGGATGACACCGCCTATGTCCGCGGCGACCTGAAATCCGGCACTTCCTTCCAGGTTTTCCGTCCCGGCGTGCCGCTCAAGGATCCGTCGACCAACAAGGTCATCGGCTATGAGGCTGCTTATCTGGGCACGATCAAGCTGGATCGCGCCGCCACCAGCAGCGATGAAGCCCATGCCTTCACCGTCGTCACGGTGAAACAGGAAATGGGCGTCGGCGACCGCCTGGTGCCGGTACCGCCCACACCCATCATCAATTACGTCCCCCATCCGCCGGAAACGCAGGTTGATGCGCGCATCGTATCGGTCTACGGCGGCGTCACGCAGGCCGGGCAGAATCAGATCGTTGCGATCAACCGCGGCAAACAGCACGGCATCGATGTCGGCACCGTGCTTGAGCTGTACCGCTATGGCGGCACCGTGGTCGACCGCACCCAGGATAAATCGATGTGGTCGATGACCCGCGAAAAGGTGAAGCTGCCTGACAATCACTACGGCAGCCTGTTCGTCTTCCGGATCTTCAACAATGTCTCCTATGGCCTCGTGATGCAGGTACAGGACACCGTACAGGTTGGTGATCTGGCCCGTTCTCCGGAATAAATTTGGCGCTGGCACAACTTTCCTATCCGGATCCTGCGGAGGAACTGGCCGGATGGATCAGGCTGGAGCGCACTCCCGGCGTCGGACCGGAAACCGCCCGCAAGCTGCTCGGCGCGTTTGGGCTGCCATCGGCGGTACTTGCCGCTGGCAGGGCGCAATTGAAGACGGTCGTCAGTGAACGGATCGCCGTCGAGCTGTCGTCCGCTCCCGCGCCGGAACTTTCCGCACTGATCGACCGATCCCTCGATTGGGCGCAACAACCGGGCAACTGCATTCTTACGCTTGCCGATCCGGCATATCCCAAAAGCCTGCTCGACATTCCCGATCCGCCGCTGCTCCTGTTCGTCAAGGGACGTGCCGACCTGCTCAACGCACCGGCCATCGCCGTTGTCGGCAGCCGCAATGCGACTGCGCAGGGAGTCAGCAATGCCGGAAAGTTCTCCGAGGCATTGAGCAAGGCCGGCCTGACGGTGGTGTCCGGCATGGCGCTCGGCATAGATACCGCCGCACATCAGGGTGGCCTGCGCGGCATCGGCTCGAGTGTCGCCGTCATCGGCACCGGCGCCGATATCGTCTACCCTGCCCGCAACCACGGCTTGGCACACCTGCTGGCAGCCGACGGCTGCATCGTCAGTGAATATCCACTCGGCATGCAGGCGCTTCCCGCCAACTTCCCGCGTCGCAACCGCATCATCTCCGGACTGTCGCGTGGCGTGCTGGTCATCGAAGCAGCCGCGCAATCCGGCTCGCTGATTACCGCACGCATGGCGGGCGACCAGGGGCGTGATGTGTTTGCGATTCCCGGGTCGATACATTCGCCGCTGTCAAAGGGCTGCCACCTGCTGATCAAACAGGGAGCAAAACTGGTTGAATCGGCACAGGACATCCTGGACGAACTGGGTACATATTCGGCATCCCTCTTTACACCCGAACCTGCGGCAAATGAAACAACCGATCCCCTGCTTGCCGCAATCGGGTACGATCCGGTCGACTTCGACACGCTGGCAGCACGCAGCAGACTGGATTCGGCCGAATTGAATGCACGCTTGCTGACGCTTGAACTGGACGGAAAAATCGAGATGCTGCCGGGCGGCATTTATCGTCGCCTGGATTGAAAAAGCGTTTGTCCGGGTTCGTCGAAAACATCCGTTTTTGGAACTCCCCCCTCTTTTCGGTTATGCTTGTTCCGGCGAACGCGTGCCGCGGTGTGAATTCGGCAATGACGATTTTTGAAGAATTTCAAAAATTTAAAGTGTCGACAATTCGCAACCGGCATTTTTCGGGACTTGTGCCGCAACGACCTAAACGCTACAGTAGAACTCATGTTTGACGTCCTCGTTTATCTTTACGAAACCTACTACCGTCCCGATGCCTGCCCGGACTCGGAGGCGCTGGTAAAGAAACTTTCGGCCGTCGGTTTCGAAGAAGAAGAAATATCAAAGGCACTCGGCTGGCTGACCGATCTTGCGGAAACGACCCATGATTATTCGGACCGTTTTCCCCAACAGACCGCCTTCTCCTTCGGGATTCGCATCTATGCCCCGCAGGAATTCGATGTATTGGGCACGGAAGCCATCGGATTCATCCAGTTCCTTGAATCGGCAAAAGTCATCAATCCGATTCAGCGCGAAATCGTCATCGAGCGTGCGCTTGCAATCAGCGAGCGCCAGGTTTCCCTTGATAAACTCAAGGTCATTGTCCTGATGGTTTTATGGAGTCAGGGCAAGGAACCGGACGGCCTGATTTTCGACGAGCTGTTTTCGGATGACGAAGACAACGAACCCCGCTTGCTGCATTGACATAGCGCCGAACCAATCAGCCTTCCCCATAGAAGTTTCCTTTCTTCAAGCGCCGTTGCAGTCGCAACGGCTTTCCATCCGACCTTGCGGTTTTTCGCGCAACCCGCTTATCATTGGCCGCTCAATTACCATATAGTTGGTATATTAGTAGCGCATGCCGCCCGGCAATATTTAAACAGCGCGCGATGCCGCTGCCTCGGGCACCGTCGGTTCAGCATCAAATTGCATCATTATCGAGATCCTATTTATGACTAAGACCCTCATCATCGCCGAGAAGCCTTCTGTCGCGAACGATATCGCGAAGACGCTCGGCGGCTTCACCAAGCACGATGAGTACTTCGAATCGGACGAGTACGTGCTGTCTTCCGCCGTCGGCCATCTGGTCGAAATTACCGTACCGGAAGAATACGATGTCAAACGCGGCAAGTGGACATTCACGCACCTGCCGATGATTCCGCCGCATTTCGCGTTGAATCCGATCGCCAAGACCGAGTCGCGCCTGAAGGTGCTCAATAAGCTGATCAAGCGCAAGGATGTAACGGCACTCATCAACGCCTGCGACGCGGGCCGTGAAGGCGAACTGATCTTCCGTCTGATCGCGCAGTATGCGAAAGCCAAGCAGCCGATCAAGCGCCTGTGGCTGCAATCGATGACGCCTGCCGCCATCCGCGACGGCTTCAAGCGCCTGCGCGAGGACAAGGACATGATGCCGCTGGCGGATGCGGCGCGTTGCCGCAGCGAAGCCGACTGGCTGATCGGCATCAACGGCACCCGCGCGATGACCGCCTTCAATTCCAAGGAAGGCGGTTTTTATCTGACCACTGTCGGCCGCGTGCAGACACCGACATTGTCGATCGTCGTGGAACGCGAAGAAAAAATCAAACGCTTCGTGCCGCGCGACTATTGGGAAGTGCGTGCCGAGTTCGTTTGCGCAGCCGGCGTGTACGAAGGCCGCTGGCTCGATACCAAATTCAAGAAGGATGAAAACGATCCGGAGAAGCGCGCCGAGCGCCTCTGGAGCAAGGCTGCTGCCGAATCGATCGTGGCCGCGTGCCGTGGAAAGCAGGGTACCGTCACCGAGGAATCCAAGCCGGCGACGCAGATCGCGCCGGCCCTGTTCGACCTGACCAGCCTGCAACGCGAGGCAAATGCACGTTTCGGATTTTCCGCCAAGAACACGCTCGGCCTTGCACAGGCCTTGTATGAAAAACACAAGGTGTTGACCTATCCACGTACCGATTCGCGGCACTTGCCGGAAGACTACATCAACACGGTGAAGCAGACGCTGGAAACCGTGTCGGAAAATAACAATTACCAGCAGTTCGCGGCACAGATTCTGAAAAACAACTGGGTGAAGCCCAACAAGCGGATCTTCGACAACGCAAAGATCAGCGACCACTTCGCCATCATTCCGACGACGCAGGCGCCGAAGAACCTGTCGGAACCGGAGCAGAAGCTGTACGACCTGGTCACCCGCCGCTTCATGGCAGTGTTTTTCCCGGCCGCCGAATTCCAGGTCACCACGCGTTACACCGAAGTGTCGGGACACCAGTTCAAGACCGAAGGCAAGGTCATGACCAATGCCGGCTGGCTGGTGATATACGGCAAGGAGGCCCCCAAGGACAAGGACGAGGAAAATGCCGGCACCCTGGTGCCGGTTGCCAAGGGTGAAATGGTCAAGACCGACAAGGTGACCGCGAATGGCCTCGTCACGAAACCACCGCCACGCTATTCGGAAGCGACGCTGCTGTCGGCAATGGAAGGCGCGGGAAAACTGATCGACGACGAGGATCTGCGCGAAGCGATGGCGGGCAAGGGACTCGGCACGCCGGCAACGCGTGCGGCCATCATTGAAGGCCTGCTGAACGAAAAATACCTGCTGCGCGAAGGACGTGAAATCATCCCGACCGCGAAGGCTTTCCAATTAATGACCCTGTTGCGCGGTCTCGGCGTGCAGGAATTGACTGCGCCCGAACTAACCGGCGAATGGGAGTACAAGCTGTCGCAGATGGAACGCGGCAAGATCAGCAGGGAAGAATTCATGCGCGAGATCGCGCAGATGACCCAGATCATCGTCAAGCGGGCGAAGGAGTACAACAACGACACCATCCCCGGCGACTATGCGACGCTGAAGGCGCCCTGCCCGAATTGCGGCGGCACGGTGAAGGAAAATTATCGCCGCTTCGCCTGCACAAAATGCGAATTCTCGATGAGCAAGACACCCGGCAGCCGTCAGTTCGAGGTGGCTGAAGTCGAAGAACTGCTGGAGAAGCGCGAGATCGGACCGCTGCAGGGATTCCGTTCGAAGATGGGCCGTCCGTTCGCCGCCATCCTCAAGATCGCCCGCGATGAGGACATCAACAACTTCAAGCTGGAATTCGACTTCGGCCAGAACCAGGATGATGGCGAAGATGGGGAAGGCGTCGATTTCAGCGAACAGACCCCGCTAGGCGCCTGCCCGAAGTGTTCCAGCGGCGTATACGAAATGGGTCTCGCCTATGTGTGCGAAAAAGCGGTGGCGAAACCGAAGGGCTGCGATTTCCGTAGCGGCCGCATCATCCTGCAGCAGGAAATACTTCCGGAGCAGATGAGCAAACTGCTCAACGACGGCAAGACCGATCTGCTGCCCGGCTTCATCTCCCAACGTACCCGGCGGCCGTTCAAGGCATACCTTGTCAAAGGCAAGGACGGCAAGGTCAGTTTCGAATTCGAGGAACGCAAGGCCAAGCCGCCGGCGAAAGGCAAGGCGAATGACGCGGCGGCCGCGGAACCGGCAACTGCGGTCGCAGCCAGGAAAACCGCTTCCAAGACGGCGGCCAAGGCAGTATCCAAGGCGCCCGCCAAGACGCCTGCGAAGAAGGTGGCGGTGAAAAAGCCCGCGATGAAGAAAGTGGCTGCCTGATCACGACGGATCAATGAACCGATGCCTGTTCGGGCAGGTGCATACGGTGCTGCATGTGGAATAAGGAAAGACGATGGAAGACTTGACGCAATCAACGCAAACCGGTCCGACATCGGATGAACGCAACCTCGGCATGCTGTCGCACCTGCTTGGCATCTTCACCGGCTTTGTCGGTGCGCTGATCCTGTGGCTGATCAAGAAAGATGAGGGCGGCTTCGTAACGGAAGAAGCCAAGGAAGCGCTCAACTTCCAGATCACCATGACCATCGCGCTGTTTGCGTCGGCCGTGCTAAACATCATCCTGATCGGCATGCTCATCATGCCGTTGCTGCTTCTCGCCAACTTCGTGTTCTGCATTCTCGCGGCGATTTCCGCATCCAAGGGCAAGCCTTACCGGTATCCGCTGACGCTGCGCCTGGTGCGCTGACGCACGTCAAGTCCCCGTGGTCGCGCCGTGCGGCCACGTTACATTTTGTTCACATTCCTCAAACCTCCCGCAGGAACTCGTGACATTTCGGCAAGGTCGAACCGTTACACAACAGCAGTTCGCCGTGCATCGTCCACCGACGATGCCAACCTACCGGAGGACATATGATTTCACGTACATGGATATCCGTCGTCAGCGCAGTGGCATTGACAACCGCCCTTTCGGGCTGTGGCACCCCCAGCAGGCAGCAGGTGGGTGTCGGAACCGGCGCTGTGCTGGGAGGCGTTGCCGGCAGCATGGCAACCGGCGGCAGCACGATGGGAACCGTCGGCGGTGCCGCGGTCGGCGGCCTGATCGGTAACGAAGTATCGAAGTAATTCGATCCGGGCTGACCGGCTCCTGATTCTTTTGTCCGCATATCCACGGCTCCGGCCGTGGATATCGCATCACGGTTGTTTTCCCTTGAGCGTGTTTCGCGAGGCCCGGAATCCTGGATCGATTCATCGTCCAACGTGCCGAACCCTATCCCGCGGGAATACATCAGGCCGAATCCACGCTATCCGAACTTTTGTTTAGTTCGTTCTTTTGCTTACAAAATGATGCTATTTAGGCATATCAAACTTGAAAAACTTTAGGAACTTTCGCTTACTGAAAGATTCTACTGAACGCATGCATGCAATTCTGGCATGAGTCAATCTACGCTTCACCCGTCGCCTTATCGATTATTTTCTAGGAGAATTTTTATGATGAAATGGACCATCCCCTTAGCATGCGCCCTGGTACTTTCCGCATGCGGCACCTCAGGCACCGGCATGGGCTCCAGCTCCGGTTCTTCTTCCGGCATGAGTTCCGGTTCCGGCGCGTCGAGCAAATCGTCGACATCTCCAAGCTCCACTTCATCGGGCAGCAGCATGGGTGGTTCTGCAACCACCAGCCCAAGCGCTTCCGGATCGCCATCGACCGCTCCCAGCGTAGGCATGCCTCCTAGCTCAACCATGCCAGGCAGCCCAGGCGCCGGCACTGGTGCAAGCGGCGGCGCAGGCACAGGCGCCGGCGGTAGCGCTGGTGGTGCAGGCGGCACAGGCAGCGGTTCCCGCTAATCCGATAACGACCGTTGTAAAGCTCGACCGACAGTGGCCGATATCGGCACTGTCGGTGGAAGATCACTGCCTGCGATCGACAATGAGCAGTACCGCTTGTACCTGCCGCATGACCGGCCTATGAACCAATGACCGTGCGTTGCCGCTGCATCACATCCTCATCATCCATTTCTCCTGCCTGACCATATTCACGTGGCGCTCACGCCGCGATGATCATCGCCGCGTCATCAGCGGCCTTCATTTGCCCCATTACCCTTTCCAGTTCGAGCAGGAAGCGCTTGCGCTCCAGTCCGCCCGCGTAGCCGGATAGCGCGCCCGATACGCCGAGTACGCGATGGCAAGGCACGATGATCGACAGCGGGTTGCGCCCGATGGCGGTCCCCGTGGCACGAACCGCATTCGGCCTCGCGACATGTTGCGCGATCATGCTGTACGTGGAAGTACAGCCGAACGGCAGTGTCAGCAAGGCCTGCCACACCGCACGCTGGAATACCGTGCCATGCAGGTCGAGCGGAACATCGAACGTCGTTCGCCGTCGCAGGAAGTATTCATCCAGCTGCTGTTGCGCATTGCGCAGATGAATCTGGTCGGGACGCCGCTGCCGATCCTGCGTTCCGGTGAAGTACTTATGCTCTTCAAAGTACAAGCCGCTCAATCCCTTGTCCGTCGCCGTCAGGGTAAGCCTGCCGACCGGGCTGTCGTGTTCGGTGTAATACATGATTCACCTCCTTGGTAATCAAACTATCATCGCATCCATAGCATCAGCGCCGCGTAACCGCGCCATGGCGCCCATCCGGCCGCGCGTGCCGCGAGCTGCCGTTCGGTGAGCCGGCCGGAGGGCGCGTCCTCGGCCGCCGCTTTCTGCAAGCCGAGGTCGCCGGCGGGGAATGCGTCCGGGAAACGCAATGCGCGCAAGGCGATGTAATGCGCTGTCCAGTCGCCGATGCCCGATACGCTTTTGAGACGTGCAATCGCGTCCTCCAGGAGGGTGCCGGGCGGCAGCGTCAAGCCGCCGTCCGCGGCGAAGCACGCGATGTTCCGGATCGTCTGTGCCCGTTTGAGCGGCAGGCCGATCCGCGCGATCTCGGTCTCCTCCACCATGGCCAGCGAAGCCGCGAATGGAAAGTGATGCGTGATACCGGGCAGCGGGGTGACCACTGCATCGCCGAAGCGCGCCACCAGACGGCCCGACAACGTCGTCGCCCCGGCCACGCTGATCTGCTGCCCCAGTACCGCGCGCACCGCCAACTCGAAAGCGTCGAATCCACCCGGCACACGAAGACCGGGCGCGGCATCAATCTGCGCAGCAAGCAGCGCATCCTGCCGCAGATGCGCTTCGATCACGGCGGGATTGGCATCGAGGTCGAACTGGCCGCGCACCCGCGCCAGCAGCGGCATCAATACCGGCGCGAGAACGGGCGACAATTCCAGTTCGAGCTGATGTCGCCTCGCCTGATGGGTCACGCGCATCCAGCCGCTTGTATCGCCGATGCGCACGCTGCGCTGGTAGGAAGGCGACGCATCATCCGGCGACACCGATTCCACGCCGGCGATCGCGCGACCCGCCAGGTAGCGCAGCATGCGCGGCCAGTCGAAGGGAGGCCGGTAAGCCAGGCGCAGCCGCAGCACATCCGTTCCGGCGCCGTCCTGAGGTTCGGCGGCGCGCCGGATCGCGGTCGGCGCAATGCCGTAGCGCGCCGAGAACAGGGCGTTGAAGCGGCGCACGCTGCCGAAGCCCGATGCAAACGCGATTTCCGCCATCGGCAGGTTGGTTTCCTGCAGCAGCTTCTTTGAAAACAAAAGGCGCTGGGTTTGCGCCAGCTCGACCGGCGTAACACCGAAATGCTGCAGCAGCACGCGTCGCAGCTGGCGCGACGACAGGCCGACTTCGGCCGCGAGGCGTTCGCTGTCGCCATCATTTAACGCGCCGGCGGCGATGCGCTGCCATACCGCATGTGCGAGATTTTGCTGCAGCGCATACGGCGCAAGCTCCGGCCTGCAGCGCAGGCAGGGACGAAAACCCGCCGCTTCCGCCGCCGCCGCGGTCGCGAAGAAGGAACAGGAGGATTCGCGCGGGGTTTTTACGCTGCAGACCGGGCGGCAATAGATGCCGGTGGTTTTCACGCCGGTGAAAAAGACGCCGTCGAAGCGCGCATCCTTCGCCGTCAATGCCCGGTAGCAGCTTTCCCGGCTCAGCGGCGGAGCAAGATGCGGATCCGCGACAGGCGCGGCGGGCTCGCCGTGATCGAGAGTGTGCAAATGGTTTTCCATGTACTTGTTATACGCGCCGTCCCGCACAGCGTCTAGCCGTTTTCGGACATCAGTCCGCCGCCTGCCGCACGGGTTGCGCATGATGCGACATGGTAGTTTTACTACTTTCAGAAGTGAAATTCTTGAAGTACTCTCCGCGAAGCCCGTTGCCGGATATTGCGCCCGGACCTCCGTCACGGCAGGAACGACGGCTCCATAACTACATAACAGGAAGAGACATCATGAAACTCAAACTCATCGCGGCAATCGCCGCGCTGTGCTGCTCCGCCTCGCTGCACGCCAAGGACATCAAGATCGCGCACGTGTACGACAAGACCGGCCCGCTGGAAGCCTACGCGAAGCAGACGCAGATTGGCCTGTTGATGGGCCTCGACTATGCCACCGGCGGCACGATGACCGTCAACGGCAACAAGCTGGTCGTGATCGAGAAGGATTCGCAGGGCAAGCCCGACGTCGGCAAATCCCAGCTCGCCTCGGCGTTCGCCGACGACAAGGCCGATATCGCGGTCGGACCGACCAGCTCCGGCGTCGCGCTGGCGATGCTGCCTGTGGCGGAAGAGTACAAGAAGGTCCTGCTGGTGGAGCCCGCGGTCGCCGACGCGATCACCGGCGACAAATGGAACCGCTACATCTTCCGCACCGGCCGCAACTCGTCGCAGGATGCGATCTCGAATGCGGTAGCGCTCGACAAGGCCGGCGTGACGATCGCCACGATGGCTCAGGACACCGCCTTCGGCCGCGACGGCGTCAAGGCGTTCAAGGGCGCACTGAAGAACGCCAAGCTGGTGCATGAGGAGTACCTGCCCGGCAATACCACCGACTTCACCGCCGGCGCGCAGCGGTTGTTCGATTCGCTGAAGGACAAGCCGGGCCGCAAAGTTATCTTCATCATCTGGGCCGGCGGCAATCCGTTCAAGATCGCCGACCTCGACCCGAAACGCTATGGCATCGAAATCGCCACCGGCGGCAACATCCTGCCGGCGATGACCGCATACAAGAACTTCCCCGGCATGGAAGGCGCGGCGTACTACTACTTCGGCATCCCGAAGAATCCGGTCAACAACTGGCTGGTTGCCGAACACTACAAGCGCTACAAGTCGCCGCCGGACTTCTTCACCGCCGGCGGCATGTCGGCCGGCATCGCACTGGTTGAAGCACTGAAGAAGACCGGTGGCAACACCGACAGTGAGAAGCTGATCTCCACCATGGAAGGCATGAGCTTCGAGACGCCGAAAGGCAAGATGACCTTCCGCAAGGAAGACCATCAGGCGATGCAGTCGATGTACCACTTCAAGATCAAGGTCGACCCGGCGTTCGCCTGGGGCGTTCCGGAACTGGTACGGGAGATCAAGCCGGAAGAGATGAACGTGCCGATTACGAACAAGCGCTAATCCTTCCTGGCGTTCGGCTCCTATGGAAAGCCGGACGTCTCTCATCGGCAACTCCTGTCAAACCCGCTTGCGTGCTCCTTCCCCCTTTCAGGGGGAAGGTTGGGATGGGGGTAGTGAGGTTGTGCAAGCGCATGCAGTGGCTTAACCTTCACACCCCCACCCTAGCCCTCCCCCTAAAAGGGGGGAGGGAACCGTGAGCCAGATTCGCGACGATTCGCGGAAAAAGCATGCACCCCGAAACCCGCCCTCCTTCCCTGCAAACCCGCGACCTCACCATCCGCTTCGGCGGCCATGTCGCCGTCAATGCCGTCTCCTGCGCGTTCCATTCCGGCACGCTGACCGCCATCGTTGGACCGAACGGCGCCGGCAAGACCACCTATTTCAACCTGATCTCCGGCCAGCTCAAGGCCTCCTCCGGGCAGGTGCTGCTGAACGGCCGCGACATCTCCGGCCTGCCGGCGTCGAGCCGCACCCACGCCGGTCTGGGACGGGCGTTCCAGCTCACCAGCCTGTTCCCGAAACTGACGGTGATGGAGAACGTGCGCCTGGCGCTGCAATCGCGCCGCCAGCTCGGGCTCGACATGTGGAACGTGTGGAACCGGCACAAGGGCTTGATCGACCGCGCCGACCGCATCCTCGACACCGTCGCGCTATCCGCAAAGCGCGACATGCAGGCTGCCGCGCTGCCGCATGGCGACCAGCGCAAGCTGGAGGTGGCGCTGCTGATGGCGCTCGATCCCGCCGTCTACATGTTCGACGAACCGACCGCCGGCATGAGCGTGGACGAGGTGCCGGTCATCCTCGACCTGATCCGCAAGCTCAAGACCCAGACCGACAAGACCATCCTGCTGGTCGAGCACAAGATGGATGTGGTGCGCGAACTCGCGGATCGCATCATCGTGCTGCATAACGGCACCCTGATGGCCGACGGCGAACCGGAAACGGTGATCGCATCGCCCGTGGTGCAGCAAGCCTATCTCGGCCTCGCGCCGGTGGAAGAAACCGCATGACGACCTCCGCTACCCCGCCGCTGCTGTCGCTGTCCGGCGTCCATACCCACATCGGCGCCTACCACATCCTGCACGGCGTCGACCTTGTCGTCCCGCGCGGCCAGCTCACCATGCTGCTCGGCCGCAACGGCGCCGGCAAGACCACGACGCTGCGGACCATCATGGGCCTGTGGCAGGCCTCGCAGGGCAGCATCGTGTTCGACGGCCAGCCCATCAACGGCAGGACCACGCCCGACATCGCCGCAAGCGGCATCGCCTACGTCCCCGAAAGCATGGGCATCTTCGGCGACCTGACGGTGAAGGAAAACATGCTGCTGGCCGCACGCGGCGCGCGCAGGATCGACGACATCGACGCCAAAAGGCTCGACTGGATCTTCAGCCTGTTTCCGGCGATGAAGAAGTTCTGGCTGCATCCGGCCGGCAAGCTGTCGGGCGGGCAGAAGCAGATGCTGGCGGTGTCGCGCGCGATCGTCGAACCGCGCAAGCTGCTGCTGATCGACGAGCCGAGCAAGGGTCTCGCACCCGCCATCATCGCCAACATGATCGCGGCCTTCCGTGAGCTTAAGCAGACCGACACCACCATCCTGCTGGTGGAACAGAACTTCAATTTCGCCAGGCAGCTCGGCGATACGGTTGCCGTGATGGACGACGGCCGCGTCGTCCATCACGGTTCGATGGCCGAACTGGCCGAAGACGAGGCGATGCAGACCCGCCTGCTCGGCCTGTCCCTGACCGCCCACCAATGAGGAAGCAATGAGCACCGTTCAAACCGCCGCCGTGCCGCGCACGCCGATCGACTGGAAGCCGCTGCTGCTTGCGCCACTGCTGGCGCTGGCGGCGATGCCGCTGGTCGGGTCCACCTCCACCTGGATCACGCTCACCGCCGCCGGCCTGGCGATGGGCATGATCATCTTCATCATCGCCTCCGGACTGACGCTGATCTTCGGCCTGATGGATGTGCTCAATTTCGGCCACGGCGTCTTCATCGCGCTCGGCGCTTTCGTCGCTGTCTCCGTGCTTGGACTGCTGCCGGAATGGACCACCGCCAATCATCTCGGCATGAACCTCGCCGCCATCGGCCTGGCGATGCTCGCCGCGATGCTGGCGACCGGCCTGCTCGGCTGGGTATTCGAGCGGGTGCTGGTGCGCAAGGTGTACGGCCTGCACCTGATGCAGATCCTCATCACCATGGGCGGCATGGTGGTCGGCGAGGAATTGATCAAGGTGATCTGGGGACCGCAAATGATCGCGCTCGAAGTGCCGGCATCGCTGCGCGGCGCCGCGCTGTTCGGCGATGCGGCAGTGGAGAAATACCGGCTGCTGGCAGTCGTGGTCGGTTTCGTCGTATTCGCAGCCATGCTGATCGTCCTCAACCGCACCAAGCTCGGCCTGCTGATCCGCGCCGGCGTGCAGGACGGCGAGATGGTGGAAAGCCTCGGCTATCGCATCAAGACGCTGTTCGTCGGCGTGTTCGTCGCCGGTTCCGCGCTGGCCGGACTGGGCGGCGTGATGTGGGGACTGTATCAGCAGGGCGTGGTGCCGCAGATGGGCGCGCATGTGAATGTGCTGATCTTCATCGTCATCATCATCGGCGGGCTCGGCTCCACCGGCGGCTGCTTCCTCGGCGCGCTGCTGGTCGGGCTGCTGGCCAACTACACCGGCTTCCTGGCGCCGAAGGTCGCCCTCTTTTCCAACATCCTGCTGATGGCCGCCGTCCTGGTGTGGCGTCCGCAGGGACTTTTCCCGGTGACCAATCGATGATCACGCGCTTACTCTCCCACGACCTGCCGCGCAGCCGGATTCTCGCGGCCATGCTCATCCTGATCGTGCTCGGCCTCGCCTTCGCGCCCTTCCTGTTTCCCGGCGTGAAAGCGCTGAACGTGTCGGCCAAGATCCTGATCTTCATCGTGCTGGTGGCCAGCTACGATCTGCTGCTCGGCTATACCGGCATCGTGTCGTTCGCGCACACCATGTTCTTCGGTATCGGCGCCTACGGCATCGCGATCGCAAGCACCCGCATGGGGCCGGGATGGAGCAGCCTGCTCACCGGCGCGCTCGGCGCGGTTGCGCTGTCACTGGTGCTGTCGCTGATCATCGGCCTGTTCTCGCTGCGGGTGCGGGCGATCTTTTACGCGATGATCACGCTTGCCGTCGCGTCGGCATTCCAGACGCTGGCGTCGCAACTTTCGGAAATCACCGGCGGCGAGGATGGCCTGAATTTCAAGCTGCCGGAAGTGCTGTCCCCGGCATTCAATCTGTCCGATACGCCCTTCCTTGGCGCATCGCTCGACGGCCGCTTCCTTACCTATTACCTGATCTTCTTCTGCGCCGCGCTGCTGTTCCTGGCCATGCTGCGCATCGTCAATTCCCCCTTCGGCCGCGTGCTGCAGGCAATCCGCGAGAACGACTTCCGCGCCGAGGCGATCGGTTACCGCACGGTGGTGTTCCGCACGCTGTCGAATGTGCTCGCCGCCGTGTTCGCCACGCTGGCCGGCTGCCTGCTGGCCCTCTGGCTGCGCTACAACGGGCCCGATACCTCACTGTCGTTCGAGATCATGATCGACATCCTGCTGATCGTGGTGATCGGCGGCATGGGCACGATGTACGGCGCGATCTTTGGTGCGACGATCTTTTTGCTGGCGCAGGGCTATCTGCAGGACCTGATGGGCATGGCGTCGAGCGCCGCGCAAAGCGTCCCCTTCCTGTCCGCATTGCTGTCGCCGGACCGCTGGCTGCTCTGGCTGGGCATCCTGTTCGTGCTGTCGGTCTATTTTTTCCCGACCGGCATCGTCGGCAAATTGCGCGCCGGGAAATAAGAAAAAGGCGTCAACTATTTTTGGCCGCTACAATCCAACAGGTCTCTTTCGATCATGGATTGCCGTGCAGACACACGGCGTGTTGCCGATGCGCTTTTTACTCGTAGCCTGTTCCCTTTCGACCCTGTTGCTCGGCGGTTGCGCTCAGTTGCAGCCACCGCCGCAGCAGCAGCCGCCCACGCGCGCCGCCACCATCAACGATGCCGCCGCAAGGATCAGGCATGCCTTCCAGCGCGATCTGGCGATGTGCGGCGACATCATCAAGCGCATCGGCGCGGACCGCGGATTCATCGACGCCTTTCTTTCCGCCGGCAACCGCGAAGCGGAATCGCTTGCCGGCCTCATCCAAAAATCGCCGCATGCGCAGACGCCGGAATATACCTATCTGCTGCGCAATCCCGACACGATCGATGTCGGCGTCAGCTATCACGGTCACCCCTGGGCAGTCGCCTGGGTGGAGAACGAAGCCATCTATTGCGCGCCGACACTGGAGCGCATGCAGGATATCGAAGCACTGGGCGAGTCCGCGGACGGCTGGCAGGTGCGGGAATTCTTCCTCGACAAGGCCCTGCAGCATTCGGAGAGCTCAGGCGGCGACACGAGCGATGCCAACAAGATCAAGCAAGGGGAATTCCAGACACTGGTGCAGCAGGCATCGCAGCGTTACACCGGCGAGCAGCGTCCGCTGTTTCTCGCATGGACACGCAAGGCGATCGACACCATCGAGCGGCAACGGCGCGAGGAGACGGTCGATGCGCCCGCCGGATCAGCGCTGTCAGCCATCTATGAACAACTCAAGCGCAACGCACCGCCCGATGAACGGGTGACGTTCCTGCGCGGTTTTCTGGAGGACACGCGGTGATGCCATTCTCATCGCCATGCTGGTCGACGCCATCGTAGACAAAACCTTCGAGGAAGCCCGTCTTGCCGGACTAATCACGGTTGCCGGCTTCCTTTGCGCATTTGCGTTTTCCAAGGGCATGGCCGGATCGTAACTGGCCCGGACAATCCGGCAGGCCACACGCGAAAGCGCTTTGCGCTAAACTCGATTTCCCGCCACGTTGCCATTCCATGCCATGCTGACCGCCTCCCGCGCCCCCGAACTCAAAACCGTCCTGATCGCCACCGGCCTCGTCCTTACCATGGCCATGGGCGTGCGCCATGGCTTCGGCTTCTGGCTGCAGCCGATCTCGCAGGCGCATGGCTGGACCCGTGAAACCTATTCGCTGGCGCTGGCATTGCAAAACCTGTTGTGGGGCGCATTCGGTCCCTTCGCCGGCATGGCGGCCGACCGCTTCGGCACCGCAAAGGTGGTCCTCGTCGGCGCACTGTTCTACATGGGCGGCCTCCTGTGGATGGCGATGGTCGATCAGCCGACGCTGTTCGTGATCGGCTCCGGCGTCCTCATCGGCGCCGGCCTTGCCTGCACCGCATTCGGCGCCGTCAGCGGCATCATCGGGCGCACCGCGCCGGAAGCGAAACGCTCCTGGGCATTCGGCATCTCGGGCGCCGCCAGCTCCTTCGGCCAGTTCGTGATGATGCCGGTCGAACAGCAGCTGATCTCCGCCGTCGGCTGGCAAAATGCCTTCTACCTCCTCGCGGGGCTCGTGGTCCTGATCATGATCCCGATGGCCTTCCAGCTGCGCGAGCCGGCGAACCAGCCCTCCGCCGGTCCGCAGCAAAGCATCCTCGAAGCGACCCGCGAGGCATTCGCCTACCGCCCCTTCCTGCTGCTGGTGGCCGGTTACTTCGTCTGCGGCTTCCAGGTCGTATTCATCGGCGTGCATCTTCCCGCTTACCTGCAGGACAAGGGCATCATGGCGCCCGGCGTCGCGGTGATGGCGCTGGCGCTGATCGGCCTGTTCAACATCTTCGGCTCCTATTACGCCGGCAAGCTCGGCGGCTTCCTGCCCAAGCGCTACCTGCTGTCGTCGATCTACCTCAGCCGCGCCATCGTGATTTCGCTGTTCCTGCTGGCGCCGCTGACCTCGTGGTCGGTGTATGTCTTTGCCGCCGCAATGGGCCTGCTGTGGCTGTCCACCGTGCCGCTGACCAACGGCGTCATTGCCGGCATCTTTGGCGTCAAGTACCTGTCGATGCTGTCCGGCTTCGTGTTCTTCTCGCACCAGGTCGGCAGCTTCCTCGGCGTCTGGCTCGGCGGCTATCTGTACACCCGCCAGGGCAGCTACGACACCGTCTGGGGCATCATCATCGCCCTCGGCGTGTTTGCCGCATTGATCAACCTGCCGATCAACGAGAAGGCGATTGTCCGCACCCGGCCGGCGATCGCCTGATGATGTGAAGGAGCCACGCGCCATGAACGCATTGCTCAAACGGATCCTGTTCGGCACTGCGCTGATCGCCGTGCTGGCGCTGGCCTTCGTCGGCTACCTGCGCCCCGCCTTCATGCTCGATCTCGCCAACCGGATCATCCTATGCTTCTGAACGCCGCGCCCGTCCATGCGCCCGGCGCGCGCAGCACCGTGCAAAGCCTCGGGGCATCGCGCATCCGCGAAGTCGCCAATGCCGGCATCGGCCTGCCCGATGTGCTGCCGTTCTGGTTCGGCGAACCGGATGAAACCACGCCGGTGTTCATCCGCGATGCCGCCAAGGAGGCGCTCGATGCGGGCGATACCTTCTATACCCACAACTTCGGCGTGCCGCCGCTGCGGGAAGCGATCGCCGCCTATGTATCAGCGCTGCACCGGCCGGTCGATGTCGATCGCGTGGCGGTCACCTCATCCGGCGTGTCGGCGCTGATGCTGCTGTCGCAACTGATCATCAATCCGGGCGACCGCGTGGTGGCAGTCACGCCGCTGTGGCCCAACCTGCTGGAGATTCCGAAGATCCTCGGCGCGCAGGTGGTGAAGGTGCCGCTCCGGTTCGAGCAGCACGGCAGCCGCACCTGGGAGCTCGACCTGCAGCAACTGCTGGATGCGCTCACGCCGGACACCACGGCGGTTTACCTGAATTCCCCCAACAATCCCACCGGATGGGTGATCGCGCCCGAGCAGCAGGAAGTCATCCTCGCCCACTGCCGCAGGCACGGCATCTGGATACTCGCCGACGATGTGTACGAGCGGCTGGTGTATGACGGCGATCCGTCGCGCAGGGCGTGCGCCCCGTCCTTCCTCGACATCGCCTCTCCCGAAGACCGCCTGGTGTCGGCCAACAGCTTCTCCAAATCCTGGCTGATGACCGGCTGGCGGCTGGGCTGGGTCGTCGCGCCGCAGCCTATGATGGCCGACCTCGGCAAGCTGATCGAATACAACACGTCCTGCGCACCCGGCTTCGTGCAGCGCGCCGGCATTGCCGCCATCGAAGGCGGCGAGGACATCATTCACCGCACCGTGGCGCGCTACCAGTCCGCCCGCGATTTCCTCTACGAACGGCTGAACGCATTGCCCGGCGTGACGGCCCCGCGACCGAAAGGTGCGATGTACCTGTTCTTCCGCATCGACGGCCGGCGCGAAGGCGACACGCTGGCGCTGTGCAAGCGGCTGGTGGTCGATGCCCGTCTCGGGCTGGCGCCGGGTAATGCGTTCGGCGACGAAGGCGAAGGCTATATCCGCTGGTGCTTCGCCAGCTCGCTGGAGCGGCTGGATGAAGGCGTGCGGCGGCTTGCAGCCTTCCTTGAAACGCGTTGATCGCACTGCGGAGCAACCATGAAAACCATCGGCCTGATCGGCGGCATGAGCTGGGAATCGTCGGCGGAATACTACCGGCTCATCAACCAGCGCATGAAGGAAAGACAGGGCGGCCACAACAATGCGCGCAGCCTGATGGTGACCGTGAATTTCCATGAGATCGAAGCCTTGCAGCACGACGGCCAATGGGACCGCCTCGGCGCCATGATGCAGGACGCCGCCAGGCAGCTCGAACGCGGTGGTGCCGACTTCATCGTGTTGTGCACCAACACCATGCACAAAGTATCGCCGCAGATCGAAGCGGCGGTGTCGATTCCCTTCCTGCACATCGCCGACCCGACTGCTGCCGCCATCAAGAAACGCGGCTTTCGCACGATCGGACTGCTCGGCACCCGTTTCACGATGGAGCAGGATTTCTACAAGGGCCGCCTGGAAGAGAAGCACGGCCTGTCGGTGATCACGCCCGATGAGGCCGGCCGCGCGCTGGTGCATGGCGTGATCTACGACGAACTCTGCCACGGCAAGGTTCTGGATGCATCGCGGCAGGCTTACCTTGCCATCATCGATGAACTGAAGCACCGTGGCGCGGAAGCCGTCATTCTCGGTTGCACTGAAATTGCCCTGCTCATCAAGCCAGAACACGCCTCGTTACCGGTATTCGACACCACCGGCATCCATGCGGATGCGGCGGTCGCCCTTGCCTGCACCTGATGTTGTCTTGATGTTGTCCTGATGTTGCCGACCTGGCCTCATCCACCGGATGCTGCCTTGACGGCCGGCGCCCGGATGAAGCACGATGCAATCGGCACACCACCCATCCGAAAACGCATTCCATGATCGAACAAGCACAAACAGACGCGGCATTGCCCACAACGGCGCGTTCCACCACCGGCCTCGCTGCCTGGTACCGCGAAGCCACGCGGACCGCCTTCTTCCAAAGGCCCGCCTGGCAGGGATTGACCGCGACGCCCGCGGTGCTGGCGATGCTGGTGCTGTGGGGACTGGCGCTGACGATCGGGCTGGAGCGCCTTTACATCATCGGCCCCGCGGAATTCTATTGGCAGGCAATTGCCGGCGGCTGGCTGAGCACCACCGTGACCGCGTGGACCTGTTACCTGATGCGTCCACACGCCGCGTTCGACACGGACCGCCATGCGGCGCCGGACGCGGCCCATCTGTTTGCGATGGCGATTGCGCAATCCCAGGTGCTGACGCTGATCGTCGGGCTGGCGTTCTCCGCATTGCTGCGCAGTCCCTACTACAACCAGCAGCAGCTGGGCACCTGGGGAATGTGGGCGGTGTGGCTGGTCCCCACGCTATGGATGATGGCGGCGCAGCTGCTGCTCCTGTGGCGCGCCGGATCGCGCAGGCCGGGACCGATGCTTGCCGTCATAACAATTGCCATCGGACTGACCGCCCTCCTCTACGCCGCGCGTCCGGCCGAGTTCTGGTATCCGTCCGAACCTGCAGGCACCCAGGCCGAACGTCCGCAGTTGCGCCTTTCACAGGAGACCATGGAAGCCCAGCCGCAACTGCTGTCGCAACATCTGCAGGCGCTGCCGGCTCAGCGGCCGGGCATGATCGACCTGTACGCCATCACCTTCGCACCCTACGCCGATGAAGACGTGTTCCGTCGCGAAAGCGACATGGTGTCCCAGGTGATGGCGCAACGTTTCGACGCCGCCGGCCGGACGCTGCAATTGGTCAACAACCTCGGCACGCTGCAGCAATGGCCGTGGGCGACGCCGCTCAACCTCAAGCGGTCCATCCTGCATGTCGCCGGCCTGATGAACAAGGAGGAAGACATGCTCTTCCTGCACCTGACATCGCATGGCGCGCGCAACGGCGAACTCGCTGCCAGTTTCTGGCCGATGAGCGTCGACACCGTGAAGCCGGGCGACCTGAAAGCATGGCTGGACGAAGCGGGCGTCAAATACCGCGTACTCTCGATCTCCGCCTGCTATTCCGGAAGCTGGATCGCGCCGCTGGCGGATGCGAACAGCCTGGTCATGACCGCATCGGATGCGGACCATACGTCCTATGGATGCGGCCGGAAATCGGAGCTCACCTTCTTCGGCCGCGCGATGTACGACGAACAATTGCGCAGCAAGACATTGTCGTTCCAGGAAGCCCATGCGGCCGCACGCAATGTCATCAAGCGACGGGAAGAGGAAGCCGGCAAGCAGGATGGCTATTCCAATCCACAGATCCGCGTCGGAGCAGCGATGCAATCCAGGCTGTCGCAAATGAAGCGGCAATTACAGTCAGCCGGCACGCCATAGCAGTGTTCGCAACGCCGGCATGTGCTTGTGGAGGGCATCGGTCACCGGGTTGTCGCGAGTCCATCGCTGCACGTCGAGGAGCAATTTTCTACACCGCAAGAAAGCCGTGCATGGCAGCAGCGTTGATTTTCCTCAAGCATGTCAGCCGAAAAGAGGACAACCTTTGGTCTTGGTAACGCCGGCTGATCGTGTCATCCGGCCGCCATTTTCGGTTGACGACGTATGCAAACGCAGTTTTGAATGACTTGCCCGGGAGGTGCGCATGGAAGCGCCTGAACCGTTTGTCCGTGAAGCAGGTGCCGGTGACGGCGTGGTCTGTACGCACTCGAACGCCAGCACGTCGGGGCAATGGCGCAGCCTCATGGCGTTGCTTGCGCCGCGCTTCCACGTCTTCGCGCCGGATTCCTACGGCGCCGGCAAGAGCCCGGAATGGCCGTCGGACCGCATGATCTCCCTCGCCGATGAAGTGGCGTTGATCGAACCGGTCCTTGCCCGGGCCGGGCCCCGCACCGTCCTGGTCGGCCACTCTTACGGCGCTGCCGTTTCGCTGATCGCCGCCCTTGCGAACCCGGCGCGCATCAGGGCGATGGCGCTATACGAACCGACACTGTTTTCGCTGATCGACACGGAGGGTCGGCCGCCGAACGATGCCGACGGCATTCGCAACGCGGTTGCCGAAGCGAGCAAGGCACTCGATGCCGGCGACCATGACGGCGCCGCGGCGCATTTCATCGATTACTGGATGGGCCCGGGAAGCTGGAAGAAGACACCCGAAGCGCTCAAGCCGCCGATTGCCGCATCGGTGAAAAACGTGCGCCGGTGGGCACATGCCCTGTTTAGCGAACCCGCCACATTGGCACAACTCGGCTCGCTGACGATGCCGGTCCTCTACATGACAGGCAAGCGCTCCACCAGCTCGGCCCATGGCGTGGCGCGGCTGTTGACGAATGCGCTGCCGAATGTCGAGGTGGTGGAATTCGAGTCCATGGGCCATATGGGCCCGGTGACCCATCCGGAGCAGGTGAACGGAGCCATCGCGCGATTTCTTGAACGGGTGTGACTCTCCGTACTCTCACCTGCACCAAAATCTGATTCTCCCGATATCCCGAATCCCGCTACGTGAAAAGGAAAGCATGCCTGCATCATTCGAACTCGACACCCTCGCCCGCGAGATGAAGGCGGCACAGGATGACGTCCGCCAGATCGCGCCGCTGACATCGCGCCATCCCGACTTCGACCTCGTCTCCGCATACGCCCTCGCAGACCGGATGCATCAGGCCCGCGTGCGCGGCGGCGCCAAGCCCGTCGGACGCAAGATCGGCTTCACCAACCCCGACATGTGGTCGGTCTACGGCGTGCATGAGCCGATCTGGGCGCATGTGTACGACACCACGGTCGTGCACGTCGGCGACAAGCATGCGGCCTGCCGCATCGGCCGGTTCGCCGAACCGAAGATCGAACCGGAGATCGTTTTTCATTTCCACTCCGCGCCTCCGCCCGACGGCGACCTGGACGCCCTACTCGCCTGCATCGACTGGGTCGCACACGGCTTCGAGATCGTGCAATCGCACTTTCCCGGCTGGAAATTCAAGGCGGCCGATACCGTTGCCGACGGGGCGCTGCATGGAACGCTGCTGGTGGGCGAACCGCAGCCGGTCGATGCGCTCGGTCCGGATGTGATGCATGCACTCAAGCAGTTTTCACTCACGCTGTTTTGCAACGTCGACGTGTCCGAAACAGGCGTGGGCGCCAATGTACTGGGCGGCCCGCTGGCTGCGATTGCGCACCTCAATGCCGTACTGGCCAAGCAACCGCAGTTCCCGCCGTTGCAGGCCAACGAGCTGGTCACCACCGGCACCATCACCGCCGCGCGCGCCATCAAGCCGGGCGAGGTGTGGCGCACGGAGATCGACGGCATTGCGCTTCGCGGCCTGTCCGTCGAATTCACTTCCTGAGCAACCGGGGCAGAAATGGCAAGCCCGCTGCGGCATATTCCTGCCGCAGCGCGCGTGAACGGCTACACTCTGCACTTTGCATAGCCAGCCGCATTCCCGATGACATTTGCCTCCCTCGGTCTGATCGACCCGCTGCTCAACGCCCTTGAGGCCCTCGATTACAAAACACCCACGCCGGTGCAGGCACAGGCCATCCCGGCGATCCTGGCCGGACGCGACCTGATGGCAGCCGCGCAAACCGGCACCGGCAAGACAGCCGGCTTCGCGCTGCCGCTGCTGCAGCGGCTCACCATGGAAGGGCCGCAGGTCGCCAGCAATTCGGTGCGCGCCCTCGTGCTGGTACCGACGCGCGAACTTGCCGAACAGGTCCATGAAAGCTTCCGGGCCTATGGCCTGCATGTGCCCCTGCGCATGCATGTCGCCTACGGCGGCGTCAGCATCAATCCGCAGATGATGAAGCTGCGCAAGGGCCTCGATGTTCTGGTGGCGACGCCCGGTCGCCTGCTCGACCTGTACCGGCAGAATGCGGTCAAGTTCAACCAGCTCCAGACGCTGGTGCTGGACGAGGCGGACCGCATGCTCGACCTCGGGTTCTCCCGGGAGCTCGATGCAATCTTTGCCGTCCTGCCGAAACAGCGGCAGACGCTCCTGTTCTCCGCCACCTTTTCCGATGTGATCCGCTCACTGGCCGGCACACTGCTGTCGGACCCGGTCAGCATCGAAGTCAGCCCGCGCAACACGGCAGCGAAAAGCGTGAAGCAGTGGATCGTGCCGGTGGACAAGAAACGCAAGGCCGAACTCTTCATGCACCTGCTGAAGAAAAAGCGCTGGGGCCAGGTGCTGGTGTTCGTGAAGACCCGCAAGGGGGTCGATCAACTGGTCGACACGCTGCAGGCGCAAGGCATCGGCGCCGACTCGATCCATGGCGACAAACCGCAGCCCGCCCGCCTGCGCGCGCTCGACCGCTTCAAGGCCGGCGAGGTGCAGATCCTGGTCGCGACCGACGTGGCGGCACGCGGACTGGATATTGATGACCTGCCGCAGGTGGTCAACTTCGACCTGCCTACCGTCGCCGAGGATTACATCCACCGCATCGGCCGTACCGGCCGCGCCGGGGCGACGGGGGAAGCAATATCGCTCGTTGCCGCGGATGAAGTGCCGTTGCTGGCGGCGATCGAAACGCTGACACGCAAAACGCTGGCGCGTGTTGAAGAACGCGGCTTCGAACCGGAGCACCGGGTGCCCATGACCGATGCCGCCGGGCAGGTGCTGAAAAAACCAAAGAAACCGAAAAAGCAGAAATTCTGGCCGGCAAAGGGGCGCTAAACAATATTGCGCCTGGCCGGGCAACGGCTCAATGCCCGCCCAGGTACACGTACATGAACACGAACAGCGCCGCGATGATCCACACCATCACCGGCACTTCCCTGCCCCGCCCGGTCAGCAGCTTCAGGGCGGCATAGGAAATGAAGCCGAACGCGATGCCGTTCGCGATCGAGTAGGTGAATGGCATCAGCAGCGCGGTGACCACCGCCGGCACGCTCTCAGTCGAGTCTTCCCATGCCACGTCGGCCAGCTCGCGCAGCATCAGGCATGACACGTAGAACAGGGCCGGCGCGGTCGCGTAGGCGGGCACGGCGCCGGCCAGCGGCGCGATGAACAGGCAGGCGAGAAACAGGACGGCGACGGTGATGGCGGTCAGGCCGGTACGCCCGCCCGCCTGCACGCCGGCGGCGCTCTCGATGTAGGCAGTGGTGCTGGAGGTGCCGAGCATCGAACCGGCCACGATGGCGGTGCTGTCCGCCAGCAGGGCCTTGTTCAGGCGGTCCATCTTGCCGGTCTTCAGCAGCCCGGCGCGGTTCGCCACGCCCATCAGCGTGCCGGTGGCATCGAACAGTTCGACCAGGAAAAACACCAGCACCACGTTGAGGATACCGACCGACAGGGCAGCGGAAATATCCAGCTTCATCAGGGTCGGTGCGATCGACGGCGGCGCGGAGACGATGCCTGCGAACTTGTTGCCGGCCACCAGGAAGCTCATGATGGTGACGGCGACGATGCCGATCAGGATGGCGCCCTTCACCTTCAACCGGTCCAGCGCGACGATGATGAAGAAGCCGGCGATGGCCAGCAATGCCGGTGTCTGGTGCAGATCGCCGAGGGTCACCAGTGTCGCCGGGCTGGCGGTGACGATGCCGGCATTCTTGAGCGCGATGATGCCCAGGAAAAGCCCGATGCCGGCGGTGATCGCGGTGCGGATCGAATGTGGAATGCCATTGATGATCATTTCCCGGATGCGAAACAGGCTGATGGCGAGGAACAGGCAGCCGGAGATGAATACCGCGCCCAGCGCCGCCTCCCAGGTATAACCCATGCCCTTTACCACGCCATAGGCGAAGTAGGCGTTCAGGCCCATGCCGGGCGCAAGCGCGATCGGATAGTTCGCATACAAGCCCATCACCAGCGTGCCGATCGCCGCCGCCACGCAGGTGGCGACGAACACCGCGTCCTTCGGCATGCCGGCGTCGCCGAGGATGGAGGGATTGACGAAGATGATGTAGGCCATGGTCAGGAAGGTGGTGAGGCCGGCGAGCAGCTCGGTGCGCACATCGGTGCCCTGTTCCTTCAGTTTGAAAAACCGTTCCATCCATCCCATGGGTTAACTCCTTGTTGATTATTCTGCGGAAATCATGCGTGCCATATCCGGACTCACACCGAACGCGTCAGGCCGCCGTCCACCCGGATATTCTGACCGGTAATATACCCGGCATCGTCGGACAAAAGAAAGGCGGCGGTCTTGGCGATCTCTTCCGTGGTGGCCTGCCGCCCCATCGGGATCTGCGCGATAGTCGCCGCATCCTGGGCAATCGACTCGACATAGCCGGGCAGCAAATTATTGATGCGGATCTTCGATGCCGCCACCTGGTCGGCGTAAATCTTGGTGAAGGCCGCCAGCGCTGCGCGCAGGGTGGCCGAAATCGGAAAGCGCGCCGAGGGCTCGAATGCGGCAAAGGTCGAGATATTCACGATGGCACCGCCACCGTGCGCCAGCATCACCGGCGTGGTCAGCCGCATCATGCGCACGACATTCAACAGCAGCAGGTCCAGGCCGTCATGCCAGTCTTCATCGCTCAGCTCAAGCAAGGGCCCCTTCTTCGGATGGCCGGTATTGTTGATCACCGCGTCAATGCGGCCATAGCTCGCCATCGCCAGCGACACCAGGGTCTGCAGGTCATCCTCACTGTCGCTCGCGCCCTGGAACGCCGCACCACCCAGCTCCTTCGCCAGATCATGGATCTGCTCCGAACGCGACATCAGCACCAGCTTGTAATCCCGCGCAGCCAGCTCCCTTGCACAGGCGGCCCCGATGCCGCGCGAAGCGGCGGTGATCAACGCGACTTTCTGCATTTGCTGGCTCCTTTTGTTTACGTGTTTAACGATGGAAAGATCCTGCAACCGATTCCCTGCCGTGTTCAAGATGACTGGCTACTTTAATCTCATTGCATGCATCGGCACCATAGTATGGCAATGCCGCAATTGAGATGCCCGGATGCTGCCGCGTACAATACACGCATGAATATTCAACTTACTGACCTGGAACAGGCAATCAATTTCTGGCGTAACCGGCGTCCATCGACCGGCGAGGAGCGCGCGCTGTCGCGCGAGGTCGACACGCTGGCGACGCTGTATGCACTGATGATTTTTCACCGCGTTAAAACCCTCCCGGTCGAGCAGGTCGAAGAGGACGTACGCACGCTGATCGATGCCTGGCGGAAGGCATCCACTTAGGGATTGCTGGCATTGTCCGCTCGTACCTATGCAAATGAACGGCAGCCTTATCGTTCGGGACCAAATGGATTACAACGCCGCATTTACTTCGAGAAATATATTTTGTTGTCTTAACTGCAATTTGCTTTTACACTTGTTTCAGATAAACCGTGATGCACCGATTGTCCGTGTTTCACGGTTTTTTATTGTCCGTATAAGTCGGTCGACTGTGGAAAGGCTAGAGAGGATGCGGTATTTGGGTGAATGCTGTTCCATGCTTATCAGCCTTGGTCTTTGCTTACTGGCTTTGCGTGTCCGTTTAAGTATCAGTTAGGCATATTCATGCAGCCACTTGGGTACTTATATAAACGCGTTGCAGTGCGCCCGGACTGGTTAAAAGCCGGACAGGTAGAGGACATTTATGCACTGAGCGGATGCATTTCCGAGGATTTTGCCGATTACGTGAACTACTGGAGACACAACGGCTACTGGCTATTCAACTCGCCTGAAGTAATGGAGTCCTTGGCACGAGAGAATTCGATTTCGCTAGATGGCTTGAAGCTTTTCTATTATGAGGCGTTCGAGGAAGAGTTCGACGACACGATTGATCAATGGGTGTCGTATGAACCAGAAGCGTCATTCGAAACCGAAATTATAGAGCCGGTGGAGCGACACCTTGAAGGATTTGACGTTACAAATTTCACAGTACATACGTCTCCGGAGTGTTCACCGCTATCCTGTAATTCGCTCGCCGAGAACTTGCGGACAAATAAGCACTGCCTGTTCAATACCTTTGATGAAGCTAAATCGGCAATAGAGGAAGGGAAGTTCGAAAATGCTGGGGAGCCAGGTCCATATAGGATCATTGCGGTCTACACGGTCACGCGGCCTAACACGCAGTTTGACACCGACGCTGCGCGCGGGTCAACGTAGTCGTTAAATGATTAAAGGAAACACCATGGACGTACTCACTTGTGATTTGCCCAAGTCGAGCGCACTCCATAGCAACGTGAAATCAGCCTATTTCACGGATTCCTATAGCGCAGCTTTACGCAATCCTGAAGCAAGCATCATCAGCATTTTTTTCGCTGTCTTCGGCCATCATCCGAAGTGGATGAAGCTTGCGCTCGTTCTTAGAAACAAAGCTGTCGCGCCCTTTGGGCTTCGATCGGGAAAATCGTCTGATATATTTAATCCGCAAATCAAAGAACACTATATGGTCGGCGAAAAAATTGGACGATGGCCGATTTATCATCTGACTGACAATGAGCTTGTAGCAGGGCTAGACGATAAGCACTTGAATTTTCGGCTTTCAATTTTCAAGTCAACCGAAGGCGGCGGCACAAAGGTGATCGTGTCGACGGTATGTGATGTGCATAATATCTTCGGAAAGGTTTATCTATTTTTCGTTGTACCGTTCCATAAGTGGGGCGTGCGAAAAATCATCCAGAATGCAGTAATCCATGAACGGATATAGCGTGTACTCATTCAACTCTTCACTGAACCGGGACACCCAACAGAAAGAACGCCGCTTCGCGACGCGTGTTAGCCGCCAGTTAGAGCTCGGCGTTAGGCGTCCAACAATCTCAAGGGAGAGTCTATGAATTTGTTCGCCGAAATAATGCCATTTGTTGCTGCTGCGGGCCTTGCTCTATTCATCGGCGCGCTGTTAACAGAGGCGGTTGTGCTTGTCCCCATGTGGCGATCGTTGCAACCACAGGAATTTCTCGCACTACATGCGGCGCATGGCCATCGCCTGTACGCTTTTTTTGCGCCGCTTACTATATGCGCGACGGTTCTTGCGGTTGTAGCCGCAATTACATCTGTCGCCACAAACCGTCCACTCAGTTCGGCGTCGGTTGTCGCGGCCGCTCTCGCATTAGTTATTCTTTCAACCTACGGTCTGTACTTTCGGCGCGCCAACGCCAGCTTTGCCGAAGCGAGCATCGCGCACGAAGCTCTTCCCGCAGAGTTGGCGCGTTGGGCCTCGTGGCATTGGTTTCGCACGATAATCGGACTCGTCGCTCTCGCTTCGGCGTTGTTGGCATTGCGTGGTGGGACGAGCCTCTAGCAGACGGACTGGCCGCCTAGCTCTTCCATCAACCTGCCACCCAAAGAGCTGCGACCGTTATGCGCTGGCTATGTCAAACCCAAGGAGTACGAAGCGAAATGTCAGCGATTCTCGTAAGTGCTTATCTCTTCTTCATACCGTTTTTCTTTGCCATAGTGGCTGCGGCCGTTGCAAAGCCTCAGTGGACGTATGTTCCCTTTTGCCTTCTGCTCTTGGCCTGCTACGCAGGTGCAGTACTTATGGGACTGTCTGCCGCATTTGGGGCTCGCCACGCTAGCGGCAACGTATTACAAGAGCTTGGCATCATGGTATTCGGTGCACTTGGGGCTAGATGGCTGATTGGCCTGATGCTGCTTTTCATGGTTATCAAATCTCCCGATCGATCACAGTAAATTCCTTCATGTTCAAGGGTCATGAAAATGCCCGATCGGTAATCCCAGCAGCCAAACTGGTTACGCTCAATAAAAAGGACAATACCCGACACCATGACCACCACACTCACCGCCCTTACCGGATTCATCGCCTGGACGCTGTTCCTGCTGATTCTGATGGAAATCATTCGATCCGGACTGGTCATCAGGAAGACCGTCCAGGCCAACGCTTTCCGGCCAGACAATGCCAACCTTTCCCCGTTCATGCAGCGCCTTGCCCGGGCGCATGCGAACTGTCTTGAAGGCCTGCCTGTATTCGGCGGCATCATGCTGGTCGCGACGCTGTCAGGGAATGCGGCGATCACCGATCCGCTTGCTTATACGCTGCTGGGTGCGCGTATCGTGCAATCGCTGGTGCATCTTGCGTCGCTTTCGGTGATGGCCGTCAACATCCGGTTCATCGCCTTTGCAGTGCAGATCGGTATTGCGGTGTACTGGACGTTCCGATTGCTCACTCATTAAGCTTCCGGCAGCAATGCTTCCCGTTTCATCAAGCGGATGCCCCGCGCTCCTGCCAGGCTGAAAGGACTTATTCATCATGACAGCGGATATTCAAAGCACGGTGCCGGTACTGCCATCGCTGGACCTGCAGCAGACAGTGGACTTCTACACGAACAAGCTGGGCTTCAGGGAAGCAGGCCGCTATCCGGACTATGCCATCCTGGTGCGCGATGGCTGCGAGATTCATTTCTGGCCCTGCGATGACCGGCGTATTGCCGAAAACAGTTCCTGCTATATCAGAGGGAACACGCAAAGGCTGTACGAAGACTTCACATCGCGTGGCTTGGATATCAAGGAGCCGGCCGTGCGGCCCTGGGGAATGAAGGAACTGTATGTGATCGACCCGCACGGCAATCTGCTGAAATTCGGCGAGTCGACGTGAAGACAGTCTCCGCGATCTGCGCTGCAGCGACGTTGCGGCGCATCGGCAGGGGACCACGTTAGCTGGATTGGATATCGTCATTCCCAATTCATTGCACTCCGGAGGATGTGTATGCGGTATCGCCTTTCAATTGCTCAAGCGCTGTTCGCCATGCTGCTCGCGTTGTTTGCGCTTGCGGCGCATTCGTCTGTCGGCGTTATGGAAATCGAAGGCAAGGACGGCGACGGGCCGGTGACGCTGTTTTATCCCACCAGCAGCGACGCCGCCAGTATCCAGCGCGGGCCGTTCACCCTTCAGCTTGCAACCGACGGCATGCCGGTGCAAGGAAATGGGCGCCTGATCGTGATTTCGCATGGATCGGGTGGTTCACCTTGGCCATACACCGACCTGGCACGTGCCCTGGTCGAAAAAGGTTTCGTCGTGGCGATGCCGGAACATCGCGGCGACAACGACAAGGATGCCAGCACGCCGGGCCCGGAGAGCTGGAAACGGCGGCCCGCGGAAGTATCGCGGGCCATTGATGCGACAGGCCGGGACCCGCGTTTCGGCCGGCTTCTCAGGCTCGATAAAGTGGGGATGTACGGCATGTCGGCAGGCGGGCACACCGCCCTCACCCTGGCCGGTGGCCGGTGGTCGCCCTCGCAGCTGAGGCGGCACTGCGAAGCCCATCTGTCGGAGGATTTCAACGGCTGCGTCGGACTTGCCACCCGCCTCACAGGCGGCATGCTCGACGGACTGAAGAAGGCAATTTCCTTATCGGTCATCCGCCAGAAGCTCGATGACACCGCGTGGTACACCTACAGCGATCCACGCATCACGGCGGTCGTCGCAGGCGTCCCATTTGCCTCCGACTTCGATATGGCATCGCTTGCGGTTCCCCGGACGGCACTCGGCATCGTAACGGCCGGCGGAGACAAATGGCTGCGTCCCCAGTTTCACAGCACGCCGGTGCTTCGCGCATGTACCCGATGCGAGCTGGTCGCGGAGCTGGCGAACGGAGGACATGGCGCCTTGCTGTCGCCGCTGCCCGAGGCGTCGGGTCTGCTCCGGGAACTGCTTGCCGACCCGCCCGGCTTCGACCGAGCGATCCTGCCTGCGATCGACCAGAAGATCGTGCTGTTCTTTGAGAGGCATTTGTTGCCGTAGCGGTCATCGACCCGTGGAAGCCATCCTCCTCATCGGCATACAGGGCGCGGGCAAGAGCACTTTCTACCGCGAGCGCTTCTTCGATACGCATGTGCGCATCAGCCTGGACCTGCTTCGTACCCGCAACCGCGAGCGCCGCCTGCTGGCATTCTGCCTGGAGACCGGGCAACGCTTCGTCATCGACAAGACCAATACCACCATCGCCGAACGTGCCCGCTATATCGCGCCAGCACGTGCGACAGGGTTCAAGGTGATCGGCTATTTTTTCGAGCCCGATCCGAAAGGATCGATTGAGCGGAACCGACAAAGAACGCGACAGGTTCCCGCAGCGGGATTGTTCGGCACGCTGAAGCGACTGGAAAGGCCTGATCAAGCCGAGGGCTTCGATCAGCTTTACCGGGTGGTCCTTACGCCGGAGGGCGGCTTTGCCGTCTCCGATTATGCAACCGGATGAAGCCTTGCAAGGAAGATGACGTTCATGCGGCCAGATGCCGCGCCTGCCGCTGGGGTGCCGCTTGTCCGGTCGGCGGTGACTTCGTCCTGGTCGCCGGTTTGTTTACCTGTCCGGCATAGTCATTTGCCATCGCGGTGGTCACGGCATCCGCATCGACATCCCGGCCCCTCAGCCATTGCTTCACCAGCGCGGCCAGCTTTTCCAGCGCGATGCGATGGGTTGCATCGGTATTGGCAAACAGCCAGTCGGACAGCGCCATGAAATTGGCAAATGGCGCAGTGCCGAGGACGAGCGGCAAGGTATGCGCGAACCGGCCCGAGTTCGCAACCAGGTCCCAGTAACGGGCGAAGCGCACCAGCCGCTGCATGTCAGTGAAATCGATACGATCGGTGGCCAGGATGGTGTACGGCGGATAGGGATCGAACACCATGCGGTAGGGCTCGGTGTGGCGGATGATCGGCGTGCCGCGCAATCGCTTCAGGATGCCGAACTGGATCTCGTGCGGGCCGAGTGCGACCAGCCGGTCAAAGCCGCGTGCGAAGCTGGCGATGTCTTCGCCCGGCAGGCCGGCGATCAGGTCGACATGCAGGTGTGCATGGGAGTGTTCGCACAGCCAGCGGATATTGTCTGCGGCCTTGTCGTTGTTCTGCTTCCTGCTTACCAAGGTCTGCACTTCCGGATTGAAGCTCTGGATGCCGATCTCGAATTGCAGGCAGCCAGGCGGGAATTGTGCGATCGCTTCCTTGAGCGCGTCGGGCAGGTGATCCGGCACGACCTCGAAGTGGGCGAAAACCGGATCGTCCGGATGCGCGGCCAGCTTGTCGAGGAAGAATTGCATGATCTTCAGGCTGGACTTGATGTTCAGGTTGAAGGTGCGGTCGACGAACTTGAACAGCCGCGCGCCGCGCGCATGCAGCGCCTCCAGCGCGCCGAGGAAGGCGTCGAGGTCGAAGGGCCAGGCGGTCTTGTCGAGCGCCGACAGGCAGAATTCGCATTTGAACGGGCAGCCGCGCGACGCTTCCACGTAGAGCGTGCGATGCGCGATGTCTTCGTCGGTGTAGAGGCTGTAGGGCAGTGCCAGGTCGGCCAGCGGCGGTTGCGCGCCGGCATGGATTTTCATCAGCGGCTTCGGACCGTTCAGCACCTGCCGGCAAAGCTGCGGAAAGGTGACGTCGCCCCAGCCGGTGATCAGGTAGTCGGCGAGTTGCACGATGCGCTGCTCCTCCGGCTCGTGCGACACTTCCGGCCCGCCGAGGATGATGGTCACATCCGGCGCGACGCGCTTGAGCATCGCGACTACCCGGGTGGTCTCTTCCACGTTCCAGATGTAGACGCCGAAGCCGATGATGCGGGGCCGGTGCGCCAGCAGCTTTTCCACCACGTCGGTGGTTTTCGCGCCGATGACGAATTCCTGCAGGCGGGTCCGGTCCCGCAGGTCGCCCATGTTGGCGAGCAGGTAGCGCAGGCCGAGCGAAGCGTGGGTGTAGCGGGCGTTGAGGGTGGAGAGGATGATGGTCATGGGAAACGGCAAAGCGTGGCGCGAGCCTTATTTTACG
>NZ_DAIUCO010000026.1:0-33527 GCF_036846085.1 Noviherbaspirillum sp.
CCATAACGCATCATCACCGGCAGCGAAATCATCGCCATCGTGATCACCTGGGCAGCAACCGTACCGGTGATGGCGCCGAGGATGAAGCCGACGAGGATGACGGAATAGCCGAGGCCGCCGCGCACGGTGCCGAACAGCTGCCCCATCGAATCGAGCATGTCCTCCGCCAGGCCGCACTTTTCAAGGACGGTGCCCATGAAGGTGAAGAAGGGAATCGCAAGGAGCAGGTCGTTCGACAGCACCCCGAAGATACGTTGCGGCACCGCCTGCAGGAACTGCGACCCGAAGAAACCGAGTTCGATGGAAATCAGGCCGAAGAACAGCCCGAGGGCCATCAGGGAAAATGCCACCGGAAAGCCGATCAGCATGAATACAATCAGACCGCCGAACATGAGCGGCGGCATATACTCTAAGGGAATCATTGGACCGGCCTTTCATACTTGGAATCGAGTTGCACGAGGCCCTTGAGTGCGGCGATGCGCTTGATCAGTTCGGAAACGCCCTGCACGGCAAGCAGCAGCAGGCCGGCGGGAACGATGAACTTGATCGGATAGCGGGCCAGGCCGCCTGCGTTGCCGGATTGCTCCATCACCTGCCAGGACGGCAGGAACAAGGTGGTCCAGGAAAGCCAGGCAAACAGCAGGCATGCGGGAAGCAGGAAGAAGATGATGCCGAAGATATCGATCCAGTACTGCACGCGCTGCGGAACATGGCCATAGACCAGGTCCACCCTTACGTGCTCGTTCTTCTGCAAGGTATAGGAAGCGCCGAGCATGACCGCGGCGCCGAACAGATACCACTGCACCTCCAGCAGCGAGTTGCTGCTGAGGTTGAAACCGTACCGGGCAAGGGCATTGGTCGCGCTGATGGCGCACGAGAGAAGGATCATGATGTTGGCGACGCGCCCGAGGCGGTCGCCAAGCACATCGATCCATTTGGATAATTGTAAAAGCAGGTGCATCTGCGTCTCCTGTGATTGCGATATCGGTCGGTCAACACATGTATCCGTACCAATTTCTCATCCCTTTTTCATGCAAAATTCCTTGCGTTCGCATAGGGCTTGAGTCAGCGTCGCAGTATAGGAGTCGATCACCGAATGCCGACTAGGGTTACCCCTAGTTCATGGCTACGTAGTAGTACGAATTGAGGGCGATTGGGCAGGGCCTGGTGTAATGTTTCTTCCGCTTCAAGGCAGAAAGCCGGTGACATACGCAGCAACGCCAGAGGTTTGGCGATACAACCAGACATTGAAATGAACATTTCGCAAACACGCAGCCGGGCATTCTTCCCGGCAAACCCGCTCTGGCATTGGGCAGTGGGCAACAAGCTGCATGGCGCGCTGGTGGCATTCGCGCTCGTTATCCTGATCGCGGTCCTCGACTACCGGACCGGATACGAGATCCGTCTTGCCATTCTTTACATGTTGCCGATCGCGCTCGCCACATGGTCCGGCGGCATGCTGTCCGGGCTGTCGGTATCGGTCGCGGCCGTGGCGTGCTGGGGTGTGAGCTTCAGTCCCAATCATATTTATTCGCGCGAGATGTTCTATTACTGGGAAGGCTTTTTGCTCGCCGCCACGTTCGTCATTTTCGTGATGCTGCTGCATCGCCTGCGCGGGGCGCTTGCACAGGCGGATGCGCGTTTCCTGCATGTGCTGAACGGCCTCTCGGCAGGCATCTACGTCGCCAATCGAACCGACGGCAAGGTGCTGTACGCGAACCAGTACTGCACGGAGATGGTGCCGGCGGAGGTGAATGCGCAATCCGTTGCGGCCTTCGAATCCCGTCTGACCTTCATCGACGCCGGCCGCCAGCGAAACGTCTCCACCGGCACCGCCGCGCAGTTCACCTACCAGGAAGCGCGGGACGAGCAGACCGGCCACTGGTACCTGATCCAGTCCACGCCCATCCGGTGGGTCAACAACGAGCATGTGACGCTCCGGATTTTCATGGACATCACCGAACAGAAGCAGGCGCTGGCGCTGAAACGGCAGCACGAGGAGATGGTGCACAACACCGCCCGTTCATCGGTGCTGACGGAGATCGCCTCCATGCTCGGCCATGAGATCAACCAGCCGCTGATGGCCATCGCCACCTACAACAATGCCTCCATCATGCTGCTATCGAAAAGCGAACCGGAAATCGACGAGGTCATCGCCGCCCTTGAGAAATGCCGGGTCCAGGCCATCCGGGCCAGCCAGATCGTCGACCGCACCCGCAGTTTCCTGACCCGCCGCGCACCTAGTCTTGAACACTGCAACATCAACGATATCGTCGTGCAGGCGGTGCAGGCACTGGAGATCGAGCTACAGAATGCGGCGATCAGTTTTGAAATCGACCTTGCGGACAAGGCCCTGGAAATCATGTTCGACCGCACATTGATCGAGCAAGTCGTGGTGAACCTCCTGCGCAATGCGATCGACGCGGTGCAGGACCCGCGCTCGACGGCACGCAGGGTATCCATCAGCACCGCCATCGAACCGGGCACCTCGATCACGGTATGCGTCAAGGACAGCGGCCCCGGCATTTCGGAAGCGGATGAAGCCCGGCTCTACACCCCCTTCTTCAGCACAAAATCGCAGGGGCTCGGGCTCGGCCTGTGCATCTGCCGGTCGATCATCGAAGCGCATGCCGGACAGCTCGCCTACTGCCGGACGGCGGAGAACGAGACGGCATTCCGGTTCACGCTCCCTCATCTTGCGGTATCACGATATGCCTAAACTCGAACAAACCGTCTTCGTCGTCGACGATGATGCCGCCGTGCGCGATGCACTCAGCATGCTCTTCCGCGCCGCGGGGCTGAAAGTGGAAACCTTCCCGTCGGCCGGATCTTTCCTGCAAAACTACCGGCTCGAACTCGGTGGCTGCCTCGTACTCGATATCCGGATGCCTGGCATGAGCGGACTCGCGTTGCAAAAGGAATTGAGCAGCAGGCGCCTCGATGTCCCGGTTGTTTTTCTTACAGGCCATGCCGATGTGCCAATGGCGGTACGCGCAATGAAGGACGGCGCGTTCGACTTCATCGAAAAGCCGATCGATTCACCGCGGCTGATCCCGGTCGTGCTGGCAGCCCTCAAGCACGACATGGAGCGGCGCAGCGGCGGTGCGCCGTCAGGTGACAAGCTGACCGTCACATCCAATCCGCGACTTGCCGAGCTGACGGAACGGGAACGCGAAATCCTCGACCTGGTGCTGGAAGGCAGGCAGACGCGGGTGATCGCGGAAAGCCTGGGTGTCACGGTCAAGACGGTGGAATTTCACCGGTCGCGCATCAGGGAGAAGCTCGGGGTGAATTCTCTTGCGGAATTGTTCCGGTTGTTCTTGCGCTGACGCGTCTGACGCCGGATGCTGCATGAGAGAATCCGGGAGGCCGGACCGGAGGACGCCACTTCTCTGGGCTCCCGCGGTATTAGGATTCCTGTTGGCGGTAACGTGTCCAGTCCGCGGCGGTGTCAAGACTGGAATACGGTATATCAATTTGAAACAGATAAAACGCAAGGAGAAAACATGTCCAGAAAAATATTCGTCAATCTACCCGTCAAGGATCTGGATAAATCGGTGAAGTTTTTCACCAGCCTCGGCTTCAGCTTTAATCCACAGTTCACCGACGACACGGCCACCTGCATGATCATCAGCGACGATATCTTCGTGATGCTGCTGACCGAGGCGAAGTTCAAGACCTTTACGCCGAAGGAAATCTGCGATGCCAGCAGGAGCACCGAGGTGCTGGTATGCCTGTCGTCGGAAAGCCGTTCGGCACTGGACGACATGGTACGCAAGGCGGTCGCCGCCGGCGGCACCACGTTCAGCGACCCGCAGGACCATGGCTTCATGTATGCGCATGCGTTCCAGGACCTCGACGGGCATATCTGGGAACTTGTGTATATGGAAGAAGCCGCATCGTCCTGATGCGGCGCGCCATGCGAACTCATCGCGTCCCGAGGAACGAATACTGAAGCGTTAAGTATTCAGGCAAGCGTTGCCTTAACCTCTTCCCAAACACCGCCTTTTACTGTAAAAGGCAGGCGAAGCCCAGGCATCCGGATGGCGCAGGCGCTATTGACGAAGGAGCAACCGATAAAACGAGTCAGTCTTGATGTCGGTTACGGCAGCCAGCCGGCGTTTGCCCGGGAGTTCAAGGAAAACCCGGCACATCGCCGAAATCCTGGCTCTCGCTCGTCGCCCGCAAGCATGCATTATGAAGTCATGAATGACTTCGCCCCGATCGAAGAGCCATGGCCGTGCGAAAATAACGCCGTTTGGCGCCTCTCGGACAGGCTGGGTTGCCTTCGTGAGTCAGCCTCCATCAAGCCATTTTCCGGCACCACATCAAATCACATTCATCGCATCAGCAGACGACTATGAAACCGGAACACCTGCAGCTTCTACTGGACCGTGAGATGCCTTACGGGAAGTACAAAGGCAGGCTGCTTGCAGACCTTCCCGGCCACTATCTCGGCTGGTTTGCGCGCGAGGGTTTCCCTGGTGGCGAACTGGGCGAGTTGCTGGCGCTGATGTATGAACTGGACCATAACGCATTGCGGCATTTGCTTGATCCTTTGCGCGGAAGTTAACCTTTCCGATACCGCCGGCGCATCATCGATCATCATTACTCAGTTCAATGCAGCCTTAGCCGCCGCTTCGGGCGTCATGCCTTCATAGAACATGTCGGTAAACCACTCCACCTGTTCTTCGATGTGTTCCTGGGCCTGCGCCAGCGTGGCGCCGCCGGCGACCAGGAAGCCTTCGACTTCAGTACACCACTGGATCAATGCGGCCGTTTCCGGATCCAGCTTTTCTTTCTTTGCCATTGTTCTCACCTTTGATCAGTCCGCGGAACTGATGATTCATCCTGGGTATTTGCCTGCTGCCTCGTACCGGTAGTCGCCCGTACGCGGCGCGAAGGACGATGCAAGGCAGCGGAAGCCGGCTTCACGACTCCATGCATGCAACCTGTACCTTCATAACAGCAGCTTAGCGGAAAAACCGGGGGAAGATGACAAGAATTAGAAGATCAAAAGGACAACGCCATTCGCGATGACTGAGCAGGCCGGCAGGTTTGTGAAACTGGAACAGATCACGCCCGGGTAGCATGTCCTGCCGCTAATATCGGCGCAAAGGTGAACGGTCGAGAGGAGGCATTTGATCGCGCGTACATTCCGGCAAGCGGCATCGTACGCTGACGCACGATTTGCGAGGAAGCATGGCGACGTTCAGGCATGCCGCGAATTCATTGCAAGTCCGGAATCGACCACGGCGGCAAGAATGCGATCGACTGCCTGCAACATGCTGGTGCTTCGAAGGGCTTGGCCAGACGGAATATGCAGTGCGCTCAACGTCTGGTCATCGATCTCGATCCAGCAGGCAAAAATCGGCTTGCCCTCCGCAAACATCGGCGGGCCGGCCCGATGCGCGTGTACGCCCATGCGTTGCAGCAGGCGTTCGATACCAAGCGGCGATACGGTGATGAGGCGCTTCGCACCCTGCCCGGCGGCGGTACGAACCGCTTCCGCCAATAGGGCACGGGTATTCAGTGCCGTGTCGATGGTGGAATCGGGATTGACGCTGGCGGCGGCGAATCGCGACAGTTCCCATACATCGCGCGACCTCGGTATCGGCTTGCCGTCCATCAGGTGGCGGAACACTTCACTCAGCAAATACGGCTCGGTAGTAGGCAGAAGGCGCGCGCATCCGCAAATCGCACCGTCGGATTCACGGGTGACGACGTAAATGGTTTCCGGGTGATCGAACTGATCGCGCTCCAGGCCCTCGTCAACAGGGAGTGACCAACCAAGCCGCTCGATGAATATCTTATGACGGTATTGTGCAAGGGCGGTCTCGAATTCTGGCGTCAGGTCCTTTGACTTTCCGGAAGTGGTTTGCATGGCGACTGGACAGGTTGTTTGCTTGCAACCATTACAACGCCGCACCAAGAGTTTAGTAACTGACAGAGTTAACAGGCGGGGAATGCGGTGTTAAGAAAGCCGCCGACAGGGCCGCGCCAATCGAACTCGCCGAGCCAGGCGTAAAAAAGGTTTGCTGTCTGCCTCTGACCCAGGTCGTATCCCTGCGCGTCGATCAGCATCACATTGCTTCGGACAGGATCCGGGGCGAGCATCATGCGGTCTGACTGGCTGTGAATGAACCAGCCCCAGCCGAGCGAAACAGCAGGATCGGTTTCACTCTGCCATTCGCAAAATCCGGCAATACGGGCTGACACGGTTTGCGCTTTCAGCTCCTGTAAAAATGCAGGATCACTGTCCGAGTAGAGATGCACGATGGGCAGCTTGGCAAGGCATGCGAACTGCATGCGAATATAACCGTCCGGCGACAGGGTCGGTGCACGCCGTTGGTACCGGGCAGGTTGCAAGTAGGAGCTCACGTAAGTCGGTAATGAGGGTTGATATAGAAGTTATCGGGGTTGGATTAAACAAACCGGTGGTTGTGAATGAAGTCTATGCGACACAATTGAATCTGACGACTGTTAGATTTGACAAGGGCGCTCTTGCCGCTGCGGCATGTCAGGCATGCTGATATTTTCCAATTATGTCCCGCACAATTCCGCTGTTCACTACAAAGCCATCGCGGGCCATCGCACAGGAATACAAGTCGTAAATTACAACAGTGTTTTGTGCGCTATCGTGTCGGTTCCCGCACTTGTTACTCCCGGTTGGGCGCTTGACTTAACCAAATCTACGGCGGATGCTACAGACGAAGCGAATGAGAAAAATGACGTTGGCGACATGCATGGAGAGGATGTGATGGAGGCACGAGCAGTGGAGAACTGGAAGGAAGACCCCTTCGATGCGCTACTAAAAGTTCAGTCCGAGCAGGACCTGTTCAAGTGCGTGGCCGACATGGCCAGGTCGCTGGGTTTCGAATACTGTGCGTACGGCATCAAGATGCCCGTGCCGATTTCGCGTCCGAGCGTCGCAATGTTCAGCAACTACTCCGAACGCTGGAAGCGATGTTACGAAGAGCGAGGCTATCTGCAGATCGATCCGACCGTACAGCATGCGTTCAGGTCGACCCTGCCCATCGTCTGGTCAAACAGATTGTTCGCCTCGGCGCTGGATATGTGGGACGAGGCACGAAGCCAGGGATTGCAGGTCGGGTGGGCCCAGGCATCACGCGGTCCCAACGGCGCAGTCGGTCTGCTGACACTGGCCCGCAGCGCCGATCCGCTGACCGCGGCGGAGTTGGCGGAAAACCAGACGAAGATGTCCTGGCTTACCCAATATACCCACGCTGCAATGGCCAATCTTCTTACGCCAAAGCTGGCGCCGGAAACGCAGATCACCCTCACCCTGCGCGAAAGGGAGGTACTGCGCTGGACGGCGGAAGGAAAAACCGCTTACGAAATTGCGCAGATCCTGTCGATTTCCGAGCGCACGGTGAACTTCCATATCAACAACGTCGTCACCAAGCTCGGCACCTGCAACAAGACACAGGCGGCGGTAAAAGCTGCGGCGCTCGGATTGCTCATATAGCGCCGTATCGCTCCTGTTTCAACAGGTCTTCACCGGCCCGACGGCTGGCAGTGCCCTGCTGTCATCCTCATCCGGGGCCAGCGAAGCGCAAAAGATCAGGCGGCTGCACTGACCGTCACTGGCCCGACCTTGGGCTGATTTGCCTCCAGGCCGGCCCGCACCCGAGCGAGATAGTCCGCCCTGTAACGACGCAGCGTATAGTCGCGAAAATTATTCGCCTGGAGTTCGCGCCATGCGATGTCCTTGGCCATGCCGGAGCGCGCATGCGCTGTCCTGAGCATATCCTCGTCTACCGTCGCGCATGCATCCGTCATCATTTCATATCCGTAAAGCCGCATGTACTCCCGCGTCATCGTTTCGATGATTTCGATATCGTCCATCGAAAGCTGCTTCTTGAACTTGTCCGCATTCGCCGCGATGGGCGAGAAACAATTGGACACCCATAACGCGGACAGCTTCGCTATCTGGTTCGCCTCGGCGGATCGGGTCACATCCAGCATCTGCGGAAGGAATTCGATGCCGAAGAACGCGCACACCTTCATCAGCGTCTGTTCCTGGTCGGACAGGAAGTCCTCATAGCGGATCGTCAGTACGCGCTCCGGGTGGCGCGCCAGGAGATCGCATGCGCTGCGGTGCGCATCGACCCAGATACGGGCATTGAGCAGCGTATCGAACTCGTGGATGATGGCCTTGTTCATCGAGGCAACCTGCGCGCGCGGATCGCGCACGACATTCAGGAATCGCATGTCGGGAAACAGGCGCATCAACTCGTCGGCGTAGTGCACGCTGTCAAGCGATTTGTCCATCACCACCCCGGCCATATTGCGCTCGCCTGCACGCAGCAGCATCTCCCAGACGATCCGGTGCACGCTGCGCGGTTCACTTTGGATGGACTCGAACAGGTCGACCGGATCGAATGCGATATCCGGCCATTTCACCATGCTGGCGGCCTGCAGGCCAACGACGTCGACTACCATGCGGAAATACGCTTCATCGTCGGCCAGATCGCCGTAGAGCGGTACCAGCGGCATGAAATCGACGATATGAAGCGGATACGGTGAGAAAAACTGCGGATTGAAATTCAGCCGAAGCCTCAAGGCATGGCTGCCGCATCGCCGCACCGGAATCATCAGCACAGGACGTGGCCGGGATGCGGCCGACCTGGCGGCCGTGGTTTGCTTGCTTGTGTTCATAAGCGAATCTTCTCCTGAGAATCAATGAATGCGGCGTTAGGGAAACGGCAAAGGCGGGACAAGCCGGGTTCTCATCCGTCCGGCTTTGTCAGAAAGCGAAATAACCGATCAGTCCTGCCGCAGGGACAACCCAGACCGCCTCGATCCGGGAGCGCGTCAGCACAAGCGCCGCAAGCAGAAACAGGGCAACGGACAGCCAATTCGGTTCGGCCGACTTTCCGATCAGAATCGCCGCCGCACACACCATCCCCGATGCCGCCGCGCGCACGCCGCCCAATGCCCCATGCAGGCGAACGGATGCGCGAATGCCCGACACAAGCCGCGCGCACAACACCGCCAAAGCTGCCGTGGGAGCGAACATGCCGATCGTGGCTGCAGCGGCGCCGGCGATACCGGCAATCTTGTAGCCGATGAAAGCGGCGCTGATCATCACCGGCCCCGGCGTCACCTGGCCGAGCGCAATGGCATCGATGAATTCCTGCTGCGTCACCCAGCCGTGTCCCTGTACAACGGTTTGCTGAAACAGCGGAATGAACACATAGCCGCCACCGAACATCAGCATGCTCAGGCCCGCGAAGACAACGAACAGGCTTGCCAGAAGGCCACTTTCCCTGCCCAGCGCTGTTGCAACTGCCAGAGGAATCCCCATCAGCGCCAGAAGCCCGGCATTTGCCCGCAGCGTCGCCATGGCGACGGACAGGACAGCGGCAAGCGTGGTGCAACTGCCTTCCCGCACTGATTGGCCGTCATTGTCAGGAACATTGCCGGAAACATTGGCGGGATAGAAGTATCCCGCAACGCCGGCCAGCGCCATCGCCGACAGTGTGGCTGCCACACCGCCTGTTCCAAGCAGGACCATTGCCGCGCCACCGGCCAGCCCGATGTCGAGCGGCCTTTTTACTGCGGTACGGCACATGCGCAATGCCGCAACGGCGACGATCGCCGCGACCGCCGGGACCACGCCGGCAAAGGCCCTGCTCATCGCCGCACCGTAGCCCCAGTGGAAGTAAGCGATGCTCAGCGCCACCATCAGCACAAACGCTGGCAACACCGCTGCGCACACGCAGATGGCCGCACCGGGCACGCCGCGCAAGCGGTAGCCGATGTAGGCGACGACATTGATGGCAGTCGGGCCCGGCAATATCGATGCAAGCGAAATGCCGTTCAGCATCTCTTCATCCGATAGCAGCTTGCGGCGTTCGACCACCACATTCTGTATGACGGAAATCATCGCCATGAAGCCGCCGAAGCTCGTGCTCGCGATGCGCAGGACCATCCACCACAGCGCGACCAGAGGAATGTCCTCGCCGCGGTGGATGACCGGCTGTCCGGTGTTATTGGACATGTGTCGTCGTTGGCAGAGCGTCCGCGCAGGCCGGTGCGAAGTATTCGTGAAATGCTTTCGCGAAGTTTTCCAGGTCGGCCGCCGCAAGGCAGTTGATTCCTGCCGCGGCTTTTCTTCCTCCGCCGGTGGGGAACCATTCGCATAGTCGATTTGCACTGCGCAGCTCCGGTTGCCCCGATCGGACGCTGACGACATAACCGCCGTTGCTCCGCTCGGTAAGAACCGCATAGGAACGGGAGGTCCCGCCGGATGCCAGCTTGTTGGCGAGCGTTCCCGAGATCCGCCGGGCCCAGGGAGCATCGGGAAGCAGGTAGATTGCCCCGCCGTCGGTTTCGCTCGCGGGGGACAGCGTCCGCATGCGTGCCGTGTCGTCGCGATATCCTTCGGACAGCAAGCGGAACTGGTCCGAGCCTTGGATGAAGTCGAGCGGATCGGTATAAGGGCGGAGCATCCGATAGAGGATGTCCGGGGCCACATGCAAATCCTCGACCCGTTCACCGTAGGCGTTGTAGTTGATCAGGCGCCCAAGTTCTTCCAGTTTCTGCAGGCGTTCGCGGTCAATACCCATCGTGGCAGCCAGCGCATGCGCCGCCGCGGCGAGATTGTCGCCGAAGGCGGCAACCACGGCCCATTCGCGGCACTTGCCGTTCAGGTAGCGGTCCACGAGGACGCTGGTGCACACATCCGGTGAATCGTCCCAGTGCAGCGTCACGCGCGCATGCGGAAATGAACCGATGCCGGAATGATGGTCGAAGTAGATAGCCTGCCCGCCGTCACGGAGGATGCGCAGCAACGACGGAGCATTGGCCACCAGTGAAATGTCCATCACCGTCACGTCCGCCTTCTCGCCGGGCGGAATCCGTTTCAGGAGTTCGATGTCGCGCTTTACGCCGGTGATCAGCGTCGCTTCCCGAGGGTGTGCCAGGCGCAGTTGATGCAGGGCGCAGATGCCATCTGCATCGCCGTTGAAAACATCATAGGCGTGCAATCCCGATGCCGTTAGTGGAACGGTCCCTGTGCTCGGTGGATTCATTGTGATCTTCCGAGATGGTTTGCAAGGCAGTTGCGCAGGGCACGCGCCGCCTCGTCAGGGGTGATCTTTCCTGTATCAAGTTCGAGGGCGGGCGCCGCCGGCGGTTCGTAAGGCGATGAGACGCCGGTAAAGTCGGGAATCTGGCCCACGCGGGCTTTTGCATAGAGCCCTTTCGGGTCGCGCGATTCGCATACGCGTGCCGACGTACTCACGTGCACTTCGAGGAAGCGTTCCTCGCCGATGATGGCGCGTGCCATCTCGCGGTCGTCTCTGCGGGGAGATATGAAGGAAGTAATGACGATCAGGCCCGCTTCGTTCATCAGCCGGGCCACCTCCGCCGCACGGCGGATGTTCTCGCGGCGGTCCTTGGTGGAAAATCCCAGATCGCGATTCAGATGATGGCGAAGGTTGTCGCCGTCCAGTACGTAGCATGGCCGTTTTTCCGCCAGCAACATCAGTTCCAGCTCGTATGCGATCGTGGACTTGCCGGCGCCGCTCAAGCCGGTCAGCCAGACCGTCGCCGGACGATGCCCAAGTTGCTGCTGCCGGTCCAGCGGGGAAACGCGGCCGGCATTCCAGAAGATGTTGCACGCCGCCGGCGCAGCGCTTTCCTTGTCAGGACGAGGGCCGAGGTCTGGGGAAATCGACCGTTCGCCGGTGACGGCATCAAGCTCGCGAAGCGGTGTTTTGGTAGTCATATTCAACCTCTCGATCAAAAGCACGCAATGCAACAACACATCGTCGATCGCATATGCCCGAGCCATCGCAGGCAGGGGATGTTCGGCAAGCGCCCAGGCGGCTTACAACAAAATGAGCGTCATGTGCTTGCCCGTACTATTGGCATCGCAAGGTCTTGCGTCAACTTGATATCGTCGAATTTGCTTCGCTCCTGTCAAGCTTGACAGGCGAAATGCCGGCTTTGATATCGATATTGAAATCGATTTGTTGCGTATTGGATCTGCCGGTCGGCCTGCCGCATTTTCAAGCGGCCCGCGCCGGGATTGCGGACCGCTTGCAGGCATGGCCTGCATCAGAATTCTTCCCAATCCGCGGTGACAGGCGCCGGCGCGTTATCGATTTTTTTCAGCCGGGCAGGTTGTTTCTGGATGGATTGCGGCGCTGCTCTATTGGGCAGTTTCGCCGCGAGGTCATGGCCCTTCGTGGCAGCAGCGTCGGCGGGATGGATTCGGGCTGGGGGCATTTGCGCCGTCATTGCATCCAGCCTGAATACGCTGACCATCTGCGACAGGTTGCCCGCCTGTTCCTGCATCGATTCGGCGGCAGCGGTTGCCTGCTCCACCAGCGCCGCATTCTGCTGGGTGACCCGGTCCATCTGCGTGATTGCCTGGTTGACCTGTTCTATGCCGGCAGCCTGTTCCTCACTGGCTGAAGCGATCTCGCTGATAATGTCGTTGACGCGCTTGACGCTGCCAACGATCTCCTTCATCGTGGCGCCGGCCTGGTCCACCAGCCGGGCGCCGGCGTCGACTTTGTCCACCGAATCGCCGATCAGTGCCTTGATTTCCTTCGCCGCCGCCGCCGAGCGCTGCGCCAGGTTGCGCACTTCGGTTGCCACGACGGCGAAGCCCCTGCCCTGTTCGCCCGCGCGCGCCGCTTCGACCGCCGCGTTCAGGGCCAGAATGTTGGTCTGGAAGGCGATGCCGTCGATGACGCCGATGATGTCGACGATCTTCTTCGCCGAATCATTGATCGCTCCCATCGTGCCTACCACTTCCGATACCACTTCCCCGCCCTTTCGCGCGACATCGGTCGCGGCGGTCGCCAGCCCGTTGGCCTGCCGGGCATTGTCGGCGTTCTGCTTGACGATGGACGTCAACTCCTCCATCGACGAAGCGGTTTCCTCCAGCGAACTTGCCTGCTGCTCGGTGCGCGAGGACAGATCGAAATTCCCGGTGGCGATTTCGCCCGCAGCGGTATTGATGGTCTCGGTGCTGTTGCGCACTTCGCTGACGATGCGGGCCAGGCTTTCACGCATTTCCTTCATTGCGAACAGCAGGCTGCCACGATCGTTCTCCTTGATGTCGACGGCGACCGCCAGGTCTCCCGCCGCGATCCGGTTGGCGATTTTCGCGGCGTATGCCGGTTCGCCGCCAAGCTGCCTGAGCAAGCCGCGGGTGATTTCGTAGGCGGCGACCAGTCCGACCAGCAGCGCAACGACACCCAGTATCGTCATGAACGTCACCGCGCCCTTGTAGATGTTCCCCGCTTCGGCGGCCGCGCTTCTGGATCCCGCCTCCACGTGTTCAAGCAGTGTATCCAGCGCGGCCATGAGCTCGATCTGGCTCGGCCGCACCTGGTCGCGGATCATGTTGGCGGCTTCGGCCTGGTCGCCGCTCAGCGATATGTCGATCGCCTTGTCCATCGCCTCCCGCACCCGGGCATCGATGGCGGCGACCTTGGCAAGAATGGCTTTTTCCTGCGGCCCGATGTCCAGCTTTTCAAGCTTTTCGACCGTCGCATGGTAGGTTTCCTTTGCCTGCCTCGCCAAGGCCAGTTCCTTCTTCTTGAACGCGAAATCATCCTGCATCACCACGTCGCGCACGGTCACCGATTGATATCGGACCAGGTCTCTCATCGAGTTCACCAGCCGCAGCTTGGCTGCGTCGCCCTCCACGATCCCGTCCAGGCTGGTGCGAATAAATGACATGCGGCTGATCGCAACGCCGGTCAGGATCAGCATCAGGACCAGCACGATGCCAAAACCGATGGCGAGCCGGGGGCCTACCCTCAAGGACTCCATGAGTTTCATCGATATCTCCGATTAGGGGAAAGCCACGCGCGGATGCGCGTGGCCGGGCGCGAACTACTCGCTGGTGATGCCGGCGTGCATCACGCCGATCACCTTGCCGCCATCCATGACCGGGACGGATGCCTGCACGCTTTTGACCTGCGTGGTGGGATCGGGTGCGATATTACCCGCCGACCACGGCTGGCCTTTCATCGCGTTGATGTACACCGGCCGCACTGCATTGTTGTACAGAAGCGGCTTGGTACTGGCGGCCACCAGGTTGCCTTTTTCATCGCGGACGACCAGTTTATTGACCTGCTTGTCCTCCTCCCATTTCCTCACCAGCAGGCCGGCCTTGCTGGTGGTGAACGCCTGGGAGGCCGGGCTTTTCTCGTCGACCTCCAGCCACTTGCTGTTGGACATGCCGGCAAGGCTTCCCTTCGCGTTGGCTTCCTTGACGGCGGCCACGATCCCCGGATCGGCAGCCCACTCGGCCATTTTCTGCTTGTAGTGATCGACCTTGCTTTGCAGGGCCGGCGGGAGCGGGTCGGCGGCTAAGGCCGGCGGCATCATGAATGCCATTCCCAGCATCAGCAGGCCGGATGCAACGATCTTTTTTTGAACCGGTTTGGTTTCCGTTGTTTTCATGCAGGATTCCCTTTTTATTGGATGTTGAGATGGTCAGTTTCCGTCCCGGCCGGCGCTGCGGTTTGTGTCCGGTCCGGACGGCGCATGACTTTCCGCGGCGGCCTGCGAACCTGCGGGCATGAGAAAGCCGTGCGCTTGCCTTCACTATTGCCATTGAGCAATAACGCGTCAACTTCGAAATCGGTACTTAGGGGTAAAACTGTCAACCTTGACAGGCGGGGATGTCGGATCGATCCGACACGGGAAAGGTCATCGAATGGCTTGCAACAGACAGCCCAAGAAGTCGCCGGCAGGCTGCCGATACGTGTCGGCCAACCCGTTTTATCGGAGGCCAACGTTCATTTCTTGATCGACCGTCGATCGTCATTGCCGATTGAAGAATTCCCACATCACGTCGTTGGCATTAATGGCCTGCGATGGCGTATCGCCACGGCTTTTTCCTGCGCCCGGCCATGAATGACCACCGGTCTCGGTGACGCAGAGCTGCACCTCCGTCCCGGCCTTGCATGCCGCATACAGGTCGCAATAGGCGCCGGGCACTTCAACAATGCGTTTCGGCGGGGCTGCGCAGCCGTTCAGGCTCGCCCATTTGGCCGTCGTCTCCGGTACCGATGCGAATTCCGTAACCGCCGATCTCCGCGGGACGCCGGGACCGGCTCCGCCGTTAAAGAGCACATGGGAATCGTCCCGCGCATGAATGTGCAGGACCGCGACCGGGCGTTTCGGATGGCAGCCGGTGGTATTGTCCGTGCCGGCGACGGGTGCGATTGCGCGGAACACATCGGACATCTCGCATGCAAGCCGATAGGACATCATGCCGCCGTTGGACATGCCGGCGGCGTAAATGCGCTTGCGATCGATATTCATCTGGCGGGAGAGGTTTGCAACGATGCGGCGGATAAAGCCGACGTCATCGATGTTTTCGTCGCGCGCCGGACCGCAGCAGGCACCTGCATTCCAGGTCGCCAGCCTGCCGCTGTTCCGCTTGCTGTATCCGTTGGGGAAAACAACGATGAATCCTGCGCTTTCCGATTTGCCGATCAGGCCGTATCGTTCATCGTCGGCCTGGAAATCCATGTTGCCGCCGCCGCCGTGCAATGCCACCAGCAGCGGCATGGGCGTTGCGGGACGGTATGCCGCCGGCACATGGACGCGGTACTGCCGCTGGAGCCCGTCATGGCGAATGGTAAATTCATGGTCGCCGGGCCTGGTGATCACTGCATCCATGTCCTGCCCGTCCTTTTCCTGCTGGCGCTGCATCATGCGCTCCTTCAGCCGTTGCCGGACAGGCCCGTCTTCCGCGACCGCGGTCTGCGGAAGAGTGGCCGCGAAGCACACGAGCAACGGGAGCACGATTGCGCGAACGACAGGTCGTATCATGGAAATCCTTTGGGAAAAGGGAAAATTGCCGGAATCGGGATGAGGAAATTCCCGTGCCCGGCAGTGTAAGGAAAGATTATCCGTTCGACAATATGCGGTCCGGAACATGATTGCGATCGACATCACCATTGCCTGCGGAAACCAGTTCGATGGCGTCAGCGTATTTATGCGCAATGCTTGACCTTCCCATCATGGGAAGACCCACACTGACGATGAACCAGTCATGGATCGTCAAGGAGAATTGCCATGAACACGACACTTGAATTACCCGGCACCGAGGCGCGCCGGCATACATTGTCCGTCGGCATCGAGGGCATGACCTGCGCATCCTGCGTAATGCGGGTGGAAAAAGCGCTTGCCAGGGTACCCGGCGTACAGGAGGCGAATGTCAACCTCGGCACCGAGTCCGCGACCGTGGTCGCCGATCCGTCGGTCGATGTCGCCGCGTTGCAGGCGGCGGTTGAGAAAGCCGGCTATGCCGTGGCGCAGGAAGAATTCGACCTGAACATCGAAGGAATGACCTGCGCTTCCTGCGTTGCCAGGGTGGAGAAGGCGTTGCGCAAGGTGGAAGGCGTATCGGCGGCCAGCGTCAATCTCGCCACCGAGGGCGCACGCGTCACCGCAGGCAGGGGCGTGCCTGTTGCGACCCTGATCGGCGCGGTGGAAAAAGCCGGCTATCACGCATCCGTCAACAAGGCCGGCCGCACCGCGGCGGAGATCAACAGGCCGAAGGACAACGGCGGGCGGCATGTCGTGCTGGCCGCCCTGCTGTCGCTGCCCCTTACCGTGCCGATGGCGCTGGAACTCGCGGGCGTGCACCTGATGCTGCCCGGGTGGATCCAACTGCTGCTGGCGACACCGGTGCAGTTCTGGCTCGGCGCGCGCTTCTACAAGGCCGGATGGAAGGCGGTCAAGGCCGGCACCGGAAACATGGACCTGCTGGTCGCGCTCGGCACCAGCGCCGCCTACGGCCTGAGCGTCTACCAGTTGTGGGCCGGCCGCGACGGCGCTGCAGCGCATTTGTATTTCGAGGCTTCGTCGGTGGTGATCACCCTGGTGCTGCTCGGCAAATGGCTGGAAGCACGTGCCAAGCGCCAGACCGCATCGGCGATACGCGCCCTGCAGGTGCTGCGGCCTGACACCGCCCGCGTGCGTCGGGACGGCGTCGATACCGACATCGCGGTCGATGCGGTCCGGCTGGGCGACCTGGTCGTGATCCGTCCCGGCGAACGCATCCCGGTCGACGGCATCATCGTCGAAGGCGACAGCCAGGCCGACGAATCGCTGATTACCGGCGAAAGCCTGCCGGTCCCGAAACATCCCGGCGACAAGGTAACCGGCGGTGCGATCAATGCCGATGGTTTGCTGCTGGTGCGGACCGGTGCAGTCGGTACAGAGACGACGCTGGCGCGCATCATCCGGCTGGTGGAGAGCGCGCAATCGGCCAAGGCGCCGATCCAGCGACTGGTCGACAAGGTCAGCGCCGTCTTCGTGCCGGTGGTGCTGCTGATCGCGTTGGCCACGTTCGCCGGCTGGTGGATTGCCGGCGCCGGCTTCGAGACCGCCCTCATCAATGCGGTCGCGGTGCTGGTGATCGCCTGTCCGTGTGCATTGGGCCTGGCGACGCCGACGGCGATCATGGCCGGCACCGGCATCGGCGCGAAACACGGCATCCTGATCAAGGACGCCGAAGCGCTGGAAGTCGCGCATGGTGTGACCACCGTCGTGTTCGACAAGACCGGCACCCTGACCGAGGGCAGGCCGGTGGTGGCCGACATGGCGCCGGCCGGGATCACGCGCGAAGAATTGCTCCGGCTCGCGGCATCGATCCAGCACGGCAGCGAGCATCCGCTGGCAAAGGCAGTTGTCGACGCTGCGCGGGCGGAAGGCGTGACGGCATTGCCGGTGTCCGGCCTGAAAGCCTTGCCCGGGCGCGGGCTGGCGGCGACGGTCGACGGCATGGACCTGCGACTGGGCAGCACGCGGCTGATGCAGGAACTGAACATCCCGCTGCAGGCGTTGCGGGAGCGCGCGGAACAGCTGCAGGCTGCCGGGCGAACCGTGTCCTGGCTGGCCGATGTCGGCGACCAGCCGCGCCTGCTTGGGCTGATCGCATTCGGCGACAGCATCAAGCCCGGCGTGAAAGAGGCCATCGACCGGTTGCACCGGCTCGGTGTGAATACCGTGATGCTGACCGGCGACAACCGCGGCAGCGCCGCCGCCGTAGGTAGCGCGCTCGGCATCCGGCAGGTGATCGCCGAGGTCTTGCCGGGTGAAAAGGCGGCGAAGGTAGCCGAACTCAAGCGCGCCGGCGAGGTGGTTGCGATGGTCGGCGACGGGATCAACGACGCACCCGCGCTCGCGGCGGCGGACGTCGGCATCGCGATGTCGACCGGCACCGACGTCGCAATGCACGCGGCCGGCGTGACGCTGATGCGCGGCGACCCGGCGCTGGTGGGCGATGCAATCGATATTTCGCGCCGCACCTACCGCAAGATCCGGCAGAACCTGTTCTGGGCCTTCATCTACAACCTGATCGGCATTCCGCTGGCGGCATTCGGGTTGCTCAGCCCGGTTGTGGCCGGTGCGGCCATGGCGTTTAGTTCGGTGAGCGTGATCAGCAATGCCTTGCTGTTGAAACGGTGGAAGCCGGTGGAGCGTGCGCGGCCTGCGGCCTCCTCTGCGTAAAGCACGGCGCCGCCGGTTCGTATTAAGGAAGATCACCCTTCGTCTGGTGACTTGACGTTTCTCCCCTGTGGGGCACGACGCCCGCCAAAGCCACTACAATGGTAGGCGCGGAAGCGTTCGCTTCCTATAACAACCACAGGAGATGAAACATGATCAATCGATTGCTAGGTCACTTTTTCGCCGTCGCCGGCATCGCCTTGATGGCCAGCGCGCCGGTCCAGGCGCAGCAGAAATTCGTGAACGTTCTTACCGGCGGCACCAGCGGCGTCTACTACCCGATGGGCGTGGCGCTGACCCAGATTTACGGCAAGGCGATGCCGGAGGCAAAAATCTCGGCACAAGCGACCAAGGCCTCCGCGGAGAATCTCAACCTGCTGCAGGCGGGCCGTGGAGAAATCGGCTTCACCCTGGCCGACTCGCTCTCCGATGCCTGGAAGGGCAACGAGGAAGCGGGCTTCAAGACCCCACTCAAAAAGCTGCGCGGCGTTGCCGGCATTTATCCGAACTACATCCAGATCGTCGCCAGCGCCGATTCCGGCATCAAGACCCTGGCTGACCTGAAAGGCAAACGCCTCGCCGTCGGCGCGCCGAAATCCGGTACCGAGCTCAATGCGCGCGCCATCCTCAAAGGCGCCGGCATGACCTACAAGGATCTCGGCAAGGTCGAATACCTGCCGTTCGGCGAGTCGGTCGAACTGATGAAGAACCGCCAGCTCGACGCCACGCTGATCTCCGCCGGTCTCGGCGTCGCCGCGGTGCGCGACCTGTCGACATCGGTGAAGATCGTCATGGTGCCGGTCCCGGCGGACGTCATCGCCAAGGTGGGCGACCCGGCCTACCAGGCCGCGACCGTACCGGCCAAGACTTATGAAGGCCAGGACACCGAGGTCCAGACAGCCGCCGTGCAGAACTTCCTGGTGACTCATGAAGGCGTGCCCGCCGATGTCGTCTATGCGATGACCAAGAGCATGTGGGAGAACCTCGACAAGCTGGTGGCGGCGCATGCAGCGGGCAAGGCAATCACGAAGGACAATGCGCTCAAGGGCAGCCCGGTTCCGCTGCACCCGGGCGCGGAGAAATATTACCGCGAGATCGGGTTGGTGAAGTAATTGGTTCGCATATAAATAACAGACAAAGCAAGCCACGGCCGGAAGCGGTTGCAGTGCCTTCCGGCCGAATCAGGAGACAAGCATGGCAGAACTGCTTCACCCCGAGCCCGGCCAGGCCATCCCGGCCGCCGACGAATTCCAGGAGCATGGCATCCAGCGCAAGCTCGGCGGCTATGCATTGAAGATCCTGATCGCGGCAGCGCTCACCTTTTCGACCTATCAGCTGATCGTCGCCGCCTTCCATCCGCTTTCCAGCCTGGTGATCCGCTCCCTGCACGTCGGCTTCCTGCTGATGATCACCTTCCTGTTGTACCCCGCCGTCAAGCGCAGCGACCTCTCCCGGGTTGCATGGTACGACTGGCTGCTGGCCGGAGGTGCGTTCGTCCTGTCCACCTATCACTGGATCTTCGAAGGCGACCTGATACTGCGCGCCGGCGATCCGAGCACCACTGACCTGGTCGTCGGCACCATCATGGTCGTCATGGTGTTCGAGGCGGCACGTCGCATCATGGGCATGGCCCTGCCGGTCATCTGCGCTGCCTTCCTCCTGTACGGCTTGTTCGGGGAATACCTGCCCGGTTCACTGGCGCATCGCGGCTTCGGCTTCGACCAGATCGTCGACCAGCTCTTCATCGGCACCGAAGGCATTTTCGGCATTCCGACCATGGTGTCGGCGACCTATATTTTCCTCTTCATTCTCTTCGGCGCGTTCCTCGAACATGCCGGCATGATCAAGCTGTTCAACAGCGTGGCGCTCGGCCTGGTGGGCCATGCGCAGGGTGGCCCGGCCAAGGTGGCCGTAGTGTCGTCCGGCATGATGGGCACCATCTCCGGTTCCGGGGTGGCCAATGTGCTGACCGTCGGCCAGTTCACCATTCCGCTGATGAAGCGCTTCGGCTATTCCGGCGTCTTCGCCGGCGCGGTGGAAGCGACCGCGTCGATGGGCGGGCAGATCATGCCGCCGGTGATGGGCGCGGTTGCGTTCATCATGGCCGAAACCCTGAACGTGCCGTACTCGGAAATCGTGAAGGCCGCCATCATCCCGGCCTTGCTGTATTACTTCACCGTCTTCGTCATGGTGCACCTTGAAGCCGGCCGCCTGAAACTGATGGGCCTGCCGAAGGACCAGTGCCCGAGCGCATGGAAAGCCATCAAGGCCGACTGGCACCTGGTGCTGCCGCTGGCGGCACTGGTGTTCATGCTGTTCCATGGCTTCACGCCGATGTTCGCCGGCCTGACTGGCCTGGCGCTGACCGCCATCCTGATCCTGGGTGCGGCGGTCTCCGCGCGCATTTCGATGCAGGCGTTCCGCTACGTGTTCTGGGTCGCGACCGGCCTCGCCGCCGCCACCTTCCTTGAATTCGGCATTTATCCCATCCTTGGCGTGATCGGCTTCCTGTGCTTGTGCTGCTTCTTCATCCAGGGCGGTCACAAAACCCTGCAGACGATGAAATCCAGCCTGGTGGACGGGGCAAAGCAGGGGCTCGTGGTCGGTGTCGCCTGCGCGGTGGTGGGCGTGATCATCGGCGTGCTGACACTGACCGGCGCAGCGTCCTCGTTCGCGGGCTTCATCCTGACTGTCGGCGAGAAGAGCCTGTTCATTTCGCTGGTACTGACCATGCTGGTGTGCCTGGTTCTCGGCATGGGCATTCCGACGATCCCGAACTACATCATCACCAGCGCGATCGCCGCGCCGGCGCTGCTGCAGCTCGACGTGCCGCTGATCGTCAGCCACATGTTCGTGTTTTATTTCGGCATCATGGCCGACCTCACGCCGCCAGTCGCACTGGCGGCGTTCGCGGCGGCCTCGATCTCGAAGGACGACCCGGACAAGACCGGCTGGAAGGCAACCCAACTCGCAATTGCCGGTTACGTCGTGCCTTTCATGGCGGTCTATACACCAGCGCTGATGTTGCAGGGAGACTGGACCGCATTGGGCGTGGTGTACGTCGTGTTCAAGGCGTTGCTGGCGATCACCTTGTGGAGCGCGGCGGCGGTCGGCTTCTTCTGGACACCGCTCAAGCTGATCGAGCGCATCTTCGTCACCGTGGCCGCAGCCTTGCTGGTTGTCGCACTGCCGATCACGGATGAACTCGGACTGGGCATGTCGGCTGCGTTCTTCGCCTGGCATTTCTGGCAGAAGCGCCGGCTGGCGCTTGCATGACGGCACTCTGCCTGGCAGCGGCGGCCATCACGGTCGCCCTGCCGCTCCAGGCCTTCACCCTGGCCTGGACCCACTCCATCGAAAAAATCCGCTGGGAAGAAGATTACCGCCTGGCCGGCGACAAGCTGGAACTGGTCGAGGCGCGCATCCGCGGGTCGGGCGCCGGCATGGAACCGCCGGAAGGCGCCGTATTGAAGGATGGCGTCTGGCACTACACGCCTGCGTTGCCTGCGTTACCGCGTCTGAAGCTGACGCGGTCTACCTATGTTGCAGACTATGCGTTGTGTGCAAATGGGCGGTGTCGTTCGTTTAGCGACGTGATTGGCGAGGCGGAGAATGCGCCTGAGGTGGAGGTATTTGTTTGCGGGAAGGGGTAGTCTCCGTTCACGTTCACGCGGACCCACAGCCGCTATCACCTCCTCCCCCTTGCAGGGAAAGAGAGTCCGACTACCGCCCCATCAGATCCCGATCGTCGTTTCGGCACATACCCCTCGCGGATTTCCGCCCGGTGATGTTCGGGACGCTAAAAGGAGGCGATGCGTCGCGGCGGATTGTGAAGCCGGCCTCACCGAGGCGGCGTTGATATGTTCGCCGTGCGATTGCCGGCCAGATTTACGCAAATGCGAACGCGTGCATGCCGATGACGCCATGCGTGAAGCTTTTGTGCAGCAGTTCAGTGCGCTCGTTACCTGCTCCATACGCCACCAGCAGGGGCAGGAAATGCTCGGTGGTCGGATGTGCGCGAAGGGCATGTGGGGCATTGCGTTCCCAGTCGATCAGCGCCTGGTCGTCGCGTGCAAGAAGTACCCGGCTCATCCAGGCGGCGAACTCGACTGCATACGCGGGCGGCTCGGCATGCAACTGGCCCGGACGGAATTCGCGCAGATTATGGGTGAAACTTCCCGACGCCATGATCAGCACGCCGTCGGCACGCAGTCCGCCGAGCGCCCTGCCGATTTCGATCAGGCGTGCATTCGGCAGCGACATGTCGAGCGATACGCTGACCACCGGCACATCCGCCTCCGGATACATCAGTTTGAGTGGCACCCAGGCGCCATGATCGAGGCCGGGATTCTCCGCTTCCTCCACGGCGAGCCCGGCCGAACGCAGCAGGACGGCGACTTTCTGCGCAAGCGGCGCATCGCCGGGCGGCGTGTAATCCATCTCGTACAGCGCCTGCGGGAATCCCCGGAAATCGTGCACCGCATGATGGCGCGGCGCAGTGCTCACGACCGACGTCGATGCCAGGTCATGGGCGGAGATGACGATAATCGCGCGCGGCTTGCCGAGATGCTGTCCATATCCGGCGAGGAAGTGCCTGGCCGGCACGTCCTCCAGCAGCAGCGTCGGCGCGCCGTGGGATACGAAGATGCCGGGATATCCGGATGTGTGCATGGCCGCTCCAATGTTCAGGTTCCGTGGGCAGGCACCGCATCGCCCGGCAGCGCCTTGTTGTCGGCCGGCAGTTCCAGCGGACCCTTGCCGCTGAAGCGGTCGAGATAAAGATAAATCACCGGCGTGATGAACAGCGTGATCACCTGCGACACCAGCAGCCCGCCCACCACGGCGAGTCCCAGCGGCTGCCGCAATTCCGCGCCGGCGCCGAGGCCGAGCGCGATCGGCAAGGCGCCGACGGCGGCGGTCAGTGTCGTCATCATGATCGGGCGGAAGCGCAGCAGGCAGGCGGTGCGGATCGCTTCGGTCGGCGCCATGCCCTGGGTGCGCTGGGCATCGAGGGCGAAGTCGATCATCATGATCGCGTTCTTCTTCACCAGGCCGATCAGCAGCAGGATGCCGATCGTGGCAATCAGGGTCAGATCGAAGCCGAACAGCTTCAGCGTAAGCAATGCACCGACCGCCGCCGAAGGCAGGCCGGCGAGGATGGTGATCGGATGGATATAGCTCTCATACAGCACGCCGAGCAATACATAGATCACCAGCACCGCCAGTATCAGCAATGCCGCCTGGCTGGCCTGCGACGACTGGAACACCGCCGCATCGCCCGCATAGGAGGTGATGATGCTGGCGGGCATGCCGATCTGCGCCTTCATGGCGTCGATTTTGCGCGTGGCTTCGCCGAGCGGCACATCGGGCGGCAGGTTGAAGGACAGCGTGATCGCTTCGAGCTGGCCCTGGTGGTTGACCGAGATCGGTCCGGCGGTGCGCCTCACCGTTGCCACGCTGGTCAGCGGCAGCAAGGTGCCGGTGTCGCTGCGGACATATACCTTGGCAAGGTCGTTCTCATCCTGCTTGCCGGCGTTCACATCCTGCATGATGACCGAATAGCTGTTGCTGCTGGTGAAGATGGTGGATACCTGGCGCTCGCCGTAGGCGCTGTAGAGCGCGGTACGAATATCGTCGACGCGCACACCGGCGGCATTGGCGCGGTCGCGGTCGATATCGACCACCGCTTCCAGGCCACGCATCTGCGTATCGCTGGTGACATCGAGGAAGGCCTGGTCGGCGCGCATTTGCGCCTGCATCTTTTCCGCCCACTCGTCCAATTCCTTCGCGCGTACGCTTTGCAGTACCAGCTGATAGCGACTGGCACTGGTGCGTCCGCCGAGGCGCAAGTTCTGGACCGGCGTAAGGAACACCGACGCGCCGGGTACCGCCGATACCTTGCGCCGCAGATCGCGCAGTACCGTATCCATATTTGCCCGCTCGGAGCGCGGCTTGAGGCCGATGAAGAGGAAACCGGTGTTGCCCTCCCTTACGCGCGATGTGACGCTGACGACATTCGGATCGCTGCCGATGATATCGGCGGTCTGCTTGACCAGCGCCGCCATGGTCGGATACGACGCATCCTGGGGTCCGCGCAGTTGCGCGCTGATCTGCCCGATGTCCTCGCTGGGGAAGAACCCCTTGGGAATCGTGACGAACAGCACGGCGGTCAACGCGAAGGTGGCAAAGGCCACCATCAGCACCGTGAAGCGGTGCGCAAGCGACCAGTCGAGTCCGCGGGTGTAGGCGCGCACCACGCCGTCGAACATGCGGTCGAAGGATCGGATGACGATATTTTCCTTCTTTTGGACTCCGTGCCTTTCATGCTTCAGGTAGAAGGCGCACATCATCGGCACCAGGGTCAGCGATACGGCCGCCGACACCAGCACCGCCAGCGACACCACCGCCGCGAATTCATGGAACAGCAAGCCGATCACGCCCGGCATGAAGAAGATCGGAATGAAGACCGCAACGAGGGAAATCGAGATCGACAGGATGGTGAAGCTGACTTCGCGCGAACCTTTCAGGGCGGCGGCCAGCGGCTCCATCCCCTCCTCCATGTAGCGCACGATGTTTTCCAGCATCACGATCGCATCGTCGACCACCAGGCCGACCGCGATGGTGATGCCCAGCAGCGAGATATTGTTGAGGCTGTAGCCGAGCCAGTACATGAACGCAAAACAGCCGACCAGCGAGATTGGCAACGACAGCGCCGGGATGATCGTGGCGGACAGCCGCTTGAGGAACAGGAAGATCACCAGCACGACCAGCGCCACCGTCAGCAGGAGGGTGAGTTCCACGTCGTGGATCGCTTCGCGGATCGACACCGAGCGGTCGTTGAGCACCTGCACATTGATCGAGGCCGGCATCTGCGACTCGAACTGGGGCAGCGTCTGCTTCACCGCATCTACGACCGCCACGGTGTTGGCGTTCGGCTGGCGCTGCACGGCCAGCACGATGGACGGGCTGCCGTTCACCCAGCTGCCGCTTTTTGTCGATTCGACGCTGTCTTCCACCAGCGCCACATCCTTCAGCCGCGTCACCACGCCCTGGTTGCTTTTGATGACGAGGTCGGCGAACGCAGCCGCATTCTGCAACTGCCGGTTGGCCTGCAGTGTCAGGGTCTGGCGCGGACCGTCGAGCGTGCCGACCGGGGTGTTGGCATTGGCGGCCCGCAGCGAGGCGGCGACTTCATCCAGTGTCATGTTGCGGGCGGCCAGTTCGTCCGGCTTGACGCGGATGCGCACCGCATAGCGGCGCTGGCCGTACACCTGCACCTGCGCCACGCCGCTGATGGTGGACAGCGCGGGCGAGATCAGGTTTTCGGCGTAGTCATTCAGCTCGGACAGGGAAAGCGAAGGCGAGGTCAGCGCCAGCAGCAGCACCGCCGCGTCGGCCGGGTTCACTTTCCGGTAGTCCGGCAGCGATGTCATTTCGTCGGGCAGCCCGCGCTGTGCTCGCAGCAACGCCGCCTGCACATCGACCGCGGCGGCATCGATGTCCCGATTCGGTTCGAATTCGAGGGTGATGGAGGTGCTGCCGAGGGTGCTGCTGGAACTGATGGTAGCGAGGCCCGCGATGGTGGAGAATTGTTTCTCCAGCGGCGTGGCGACCGATGCCGCCATGACTTCCGGGCTGGCGCCAGGCAGGGACGCCGATACATTGATCACCGGTGTGTTGTAACTGGGCAGCGCGGCGATCGGCAGGACCATGTAGGCGAAGATGCCGATTACCACCACTGCGGCGGACAGCAGCACGGTCATGACCGGCCGGCGTATGCAGAGTTCTGAGATATTCACTGTCGTTCCTGTCATGCCGCTTCGAAGTGAAGCATGGGTGAAGCTTCATTGTTTCCCGCGATGGGGAACGGGGCCGGGTCGGCATTCCCGTTCCCCATGGCATCGCACCTGGCGCTGATACCGCCTGCCGCTATTTTGTCGCCGTTGCTTCCTGTTTCGTGCCTGCCAATGCCTGTGGTGACGGCGCTTCCTTGACCTTGCCGCCGGGGCGCAGATTCTGCGCGCCCTCGACGACGACGCGCGCACCGGCTTCGACGCCGGACAACGCGGCCAGTCCGTTTTCGATCGCGATCACATTGACTTTCTGCTGCTTCACCGTGTCGTCCTGCTGCACGATGTACACGAATTTTTCTTCCGGTCCGGTGACGACCGCCTGCGTGGGCACCGTGACGGCGTCAGGGACGGTGCGCGAGACCAGGCGCACATTGACGTAGGTGCCGGGCCACAGGGCCTGTTCCTTGTTCGGGAACTCCGCCTTCATGCGGATCGTGCCGCTTTGCGGATCCGCCGCATTGTCGATGAAGATCAGCTTCCCCTGCGTTTCGCGGTTGCCGGCAAGCAGCGCGGTGACCGGCGCGCCGCCCTGCGGGTAGGTGGCGCGGATATTCGACAGCTCGCGCTCCGGTAACGAAAAGGTGATGGCGATCGGGTCGAGCCGGGAAATGGTCAGCATCGGATCGCCCGACGGCTGCGCAAGACTGCCCGGATGCACGTTGATGATGCCGATACGGCCGTCGATGCTGGCAGTAATGCGATTGTTGCCAAGCGCGATCGCGCTCGACTTGGCGCTCGCCTCGCCGGCGCGCACTGTGCTGCGCAAGGCTTCGACCTTGCTGCGCGCGCTGTCGACGACAGCCTGCGATACAAACTTCTTCTCCACCAATTCCTGGTTGCGTTTGAGCGCCTGCTCGGCTTCCGCGAGCTCGGCGCGCGCGCTGGCCGCCTCCGCCTGTGCACGTGCAAGGCCCGACTGGTCGCTGCGCTCGTCGAGCGTGAACAGCAGTTGCCCGGCCTTCACTTCCTGGCCTTCGCGCACATGCACGTTGCGCACCACGTTCTGCACCTGGGGCCGCACTTCAACGGTATCGATGGCAGTGACGAAGCCGTTTGCGGTCACGGTGATGGGAATGGATTTGCGTTCGGCGCGCGCGGTCAATACTGTCTGCGCCGCGTTGCGCGGCTTCTGTACCGTTTGTTCCGGTTTGCTGCGGAAACTGAAATACCCGCCAAAGCCGATAGCAAGAATGATGACGCCAATGAATAGATGCTTGAGCTTTCGCTGCATGATGGAATCGTTGGTTATTGAAAGGGCGGGTCTTGAAGCCAGGTGAATCTTTGCAGCAACAATCACGAATAATGCATGAGATACATTCGTTAGCAATACTATCGATTAGTGTATCATGTCCCGGACAAACGAAAAGCCTATCGCATGGATCAGAAAAAGCACCTGCCCCTCCCGGAACGCCAGCGCGAACTGGGACAAACCATCGGCGAAATTTCGCGCACGTGGCGCTATGAAATGAACACGCGCCTGAAGCCCTATGGGCTGAATCAATCGATGCAGCAGGTGCTGGTTCAATTGCATCGTCACCCCGACGGATTGATGCAGCGCGACTTGGCGCGCAAGCTGGGTATCGAAGGCCCGACGCTGGTCCGGTTGCTGGATGTGCTGGAACAGAAGGAGCTAATCGCACGCATTCCATCGCCCGACGACAAACGCCGCAAGTATTCAGTGCTGACAACAAAAGCGGCCGAGCAAATCCGGATCATCGAAAAAATATCCGGCGAATTACGTTCCGTCATGCTGGAGGGATTGAGCAGCGCCGAAATTGATAGCGGTTTGCAACTGGTGCGGCGCATGCGCAACAACCTTCTCATGGAATAGCGGAACGGTTTGGCAGCGAGGTCGAACGACACCCCACCCTAGCGCCGGATACCCGACACCAGGGCCACGCCCGCGCACGTCACCGCAATGCCGGCCACGCTCAGCAAGGTCGGCACCACGCCAAACATCATCCATTCGAGCAATACCGCCACGATGGGCGTGAGGAAGAACAGGCTGGTCACCTTCGTCGCCTGCCCGCGCCGCATCAGGACATGCAGCGCATTGACGGCAAGAATGGAGGCCAGCACCACGAGGAACAGGATGGAGAACACCAGCGGCCAGCTCCAGCGCACGACCATGCCCTCGCCTATCCATGCCAGCGGCGCAAGGACCGCCAATGAAATGACGAACTGCAGGAGAGCGGCACTGCGCAGGTCCACCGTTTTGCAGAATGCCCGCTGGTACAGCGTGCCGGCGGTGATGGCGGTCAGCGATACCGCCGCGGCAAACAGGCTGGCAAGCGTTACGGCCTGCACATCGATCTTGTGCCAGACCACCAGCATCACGCCCGCGAGTCCGAGCACCACACCCGCCCACTGCGCGGCGCCCAGCCGCTCCCCCATCAGCCTATGCGCGACCACGGCGGTGAGCAACGGCTGCGTAGACAACAGCAATGCCGTGACGCCGGCCGACATGCCGAGATACTGGGCATGATGACTGCCGCCGAGATTGACGGCGTGCATCAGCAGTCCGGCGACGCAAATATGCATGATCTCCCGCCGGCTGGACGGCCAGGACGGACGCGCCATCAGCATCCACGGCAGCAGGCAAAGTATGCCGAAGGCATAGCGCAAGGTGAGGAAGGTAAAGGGCGCGGCATATTGCATGCCTGTCTTGCTGGCCAGATAGCCCGATCCCCAGATGATGACGAAATACCATGCAAGCAGCGAGTCGAGGCGGCCGGTGTCCATGGGTGCGTCGACAGTGAGGACGGCAGGTTGCTTTCTTGGCATCGGCAGTTGATCAGTTTGGCGAACGGAATGGGCAGTGTGCCATGAAAGTTGATGGCGCCGCCCAGGACCGAAAATCAGTCACTTGGCCACGCTTCCCGTTTACTTGACGTATCGCAACAACCAGGCGACGTAGCCGCTGGATTCAATTGTTTCACTTTTGCGCTGCACAGAATGTTTCCCGCAAAGGCTGCACGCTTTATTGACAAAAAGACATATCGAGGCACGTGCTTTTTTCCAATGAACGTCAGACGCTGGTTTTGTTGCGGTGCTCATCGGTAAGATCGATTCCGAAGCCGCCGACGAAGTACTGCTGCTTGATCCGAAAAACTGCACATTCAACGGGCCATACCATACGCAATGCCAAGCCAGTCGCTGATTTACCCGGATTCCCGTGGCGGAATTCATCCCGGAACGCATCCGTCGTACGGCGCGCTGTCGTCGCTGATGAAGGACAACATCTACTGGGTCGGCAACCAGGGATTCATCTATACCAGCCCGTGGGTAGTGACGCAAAATACCGCCCGGCATAGTGCCGTTGTGCTGCTTTCCGCGACAGACGAACCGATGGAACTCGAGGTGGCAGGCTGTCGCATGCGGCATTCGGCCTTTGCCGTGTCGCCGCTGGTTGCCCGCACCCTGCGCGCCAGAAATATCGGCCTTGTCAGCGTGAACATTTCGCCGTTCCATCTCGATTACCGCGCGTTCCGGCGCTTTTCCGATACCGGGATAACGCCGCTGGCGCGCGAAAAATATGCCGACCTCGACCCGCAGCTTCTCCGTGCATATGAGGGCCAGACAAGTCTTTCCGAAGCCGACGCGCTGTTCCACGCGGTGGTGGAGAGAACCGTCGCACAACTGCCGATCTTCTACCGGCGCAGCAGCCATACCGAGCTCGTGCTTCAGATCATGGAGAGCCATCCGCTGTGCTCACTGTCGGAACTGTCGAAGCAGCTCGGCCTTTCGAACAGCCGCACCACGCACCTATTCTCCTCGGCAGTCGGCCTGTCGCTCAAGAGCTATATGTTCTGGTACAAGTCGGCCACCGCCGCCAACCTGTTGCTGGCGGACAATTCGCTGACGGAGGTTGCGCATAACGCCGGCTTCGCCGATTCCGCGCACCTGTCACGGACCTGGCGGAACAAGTTCGGCACGACGCCCTCGTACATCCGCAACGACCGCTGCGTTCAATTGTTTCGCTGACGGCTCGGACACAATCTGCTGCAGCGTTTGCCGATGGTGTACTTCCGGGACAAGCCGTCGACACCAGGCACGCCGTCCGCCATTTTCCGCAGTTGAACCGCAATCAGGAGAACCATCCCCGCCATATCACGCAACAGCAATATTCATTTCAAAAGGCGCAGACATGGTCGGCGCCAACCAATAATTACGGAGACAAGACAATGCAGCATCAGATCACTACCGGCCGGTCGCCGGTGCCTTCCCCTGCCCGTTCAGCAACGTGCAGCCGCATGACGACACTAACGAAAGCAGGCATGCTGGCAGGCGGCCTGCTGCTGTCGTTTGCCGCCCAGGCGCAGGTGGCCGTATTCGAGGAAAGCTTTTCCAGCGGCCTCGGCAACTTCACTTCCGCCGGCAGCGTCACAACCGGCACGTATGGCGCACGCATGGCGGGAAGCTCAGGCACCGACGGCACCATCACTTCCAACCCGATCAATACCACCGGCTTCACCGGCCTCACACTGAGTTTCGACCGCGTCACCTCCGGACTGGATACCGGCGAGAGCGGCATTGCGTCGTACTCAGTCGACGGCACCACGTACACGACCATCGAATCGATCCGGACCGCGTCCGGCAGGGTGACGTTCAACCTGCCGGCGGCCGCACAGAACCAGGCGCAGTTGCGGCTGCGGTTCCGCATCAGTGCCAGCCTGAGTTCCGAAACCTACTCGGTCGACAACATCCGGCTGGAAGGCATCAGCGGCGAAACACCGACCAATCCGTTCCAGAAAGGACCGAACCCGACGAAGGCATTGCTGGAATCGGGCACGGGGCCGTTCACCTATGCCACGACGACCGTGTCGTCGACCCAGGCCAACGGCTACCGCCAGGGCACCATCTACCACCCCACCAACGTAACCGGCCCCTTCGGCGCCATCGCCGTCGTTCCCGGCTACCTCGCCTCCCAGTCCAGCATCAGCTGGTGGGGTCCGCGCCTGGCCTCGCACGGCTTCGTCGTCATCACCATCGATACCAACGCTAGCGGCGACCAGCCGCCAAGCCGCGCCACCCAGCTCATGGCCGCGCTGGAGCAGCTCAAGACCTTCAACAACACCAGCACCCATCCGATCTACCGCAAGGTCGATCCGAATCGCATGGGCGTCATGGGCTGGTCGATGGGCGGCGGCGGCTCGCTGATTGCCGCGCGCGACAACCCCACCCTGAAGGCGGCAATCCCGTTCGCTCCATGGAACAGTTCGACGAACTTCTCCACGGTCACCGTACCGACGATGATCATCGCCTGCGAAAGCGATTCGACCGCGCCGGTGTCGTCGCATGCCTCGCCGTTTTACAACTCGATCTCCAGCACCGTCGACAAGGCCTACCTGGAGATCAACAACGGCAGCCATAGCTGCGCCAACAGCGGCAACAGCAATGCCGGGCTGATCGGCAAGTACGGCGTATCGTGGATGAAGCGCTTCATCGACAATGACACCCGCTACAGTCCTTACTTGTGCGGAACGGAACACCAGGCAGACCTCTCTAATACGGCAATTTCCGAGTATCGCGAGACCTGCCCATACTGATCGGGCTGCGTGGCGGATGGATTGTCCGGTCCGCCGCGCATGTACTGAGAGCAACGATGGCATTCAACTACAAGCACGTGATTCCTTTCCTGCTGGCGCCGCTGATCGGTGTGCCGATCGGCATGCAGTTGTTCGAGCGCATCGAGAATGAAAACCCACCCGGGATAAAGGCAGCGGCAGCGGATTCTGCCAGGGCGCCCAGCGGAGCTTCCGGCCCCGCTCAGGCAAAGAGAGAAGGTGGCACGGGCGGATTCACGTTCGCAGACCTGATGCAGGTCATGCGCGCCGGCGGCACCGCCATACCGGCCGGCGAACTTGAAGCCGCATTCCACAACGCCTTGCGCAACATGGCGCAGGAACCGGCGACCGACGAGCGCATCCGCAAGCTGCAGGCGGTTTATAACCGATGGGTGCGCGAACATCCCGCACAGGCCTTGTCGCAACTGGAAAGCATCCGGGCCGAAGAGCGCCAGGAAATCGTCGCGAATGCGCTTGCCATGCTGGCACGGGAGCAACCGGACAAATTCCAGGCCTATATCGACAGCATCGGCCATGATGCAAACATGGTTCTCACCGCGACGCTGGGCGCGATCGCCGAAAAAGCGCCGCATGACGCACTTACCTGGCTACAACAGAATCCGGGGCGCGACCCGCAAGGCGAATTGATCGCCGCGGTGCTGCCCAACCTGATCCGCGACGACCTGCCGCTGGCGGCCAAGACCGTCGCCGGGATGGAAAGCCAGGCGTCGATTGCCCTGATCCAGCAGGTCGCTGTCGCGTATGCGCAGCAGGACCCGGCACAGGCTTATGCATGGGTCGGCAATGTTCTTCAGCACACCGACAAATCGCCGTCGCAGGTCCTCAATGAAGTCAGCGCCAGCCTGGTGGCCGACAACCCGAACCAGGCGGCGAATTACCTGAACCGGACATCCGACCCCGTCATCAGGCAAAGCCTGATGGGTGAACTCGCGATGCAGAAGGCGCAGGACGACCTGCCCTCCGCCTGGAACTGGCTGTCCCAGTACAGCACCGATGAAAACTATGGCGACACGGCACTCAACCTGCTGTACCGCTGGTCGTATGCAAGACCGAAGGAGGTGGCGGCGGTGTTGCCGTCGATCGCCGACGGCGAGATGCAGATGGCGGCCGCCACGCACCTGGCGCGATTCTGGCAGCAGCGCGACCGCGCGGGATATCAATCATGGGTGGCATCGCTGCCGGCCGGAGCGATGCGGGATGCGGCCATGTCGGCGCAGTGAAGGCGAGTCGTTGACGGGCTGTTTGACGGGCTATATTTGACGGGCTATTTCAATGCATCGCGTTCGGCGATAGCCCGGCGCACTTCCTCTTTTGCTTCGGCCACGCCCCTGGCCAGCGCGCGCTGCCGCGCCTGGTAGGCACTGTTGAGGCGCGTGCCGCCGCCGACAATACCGGTACGTTCTCCCGGCAGGGGCTCGACACCCGCCTGCTGCCGCATCTTCGCATCTTCCAGCTTGCTCTCTGCGCGCATGAGGTTCATGGTGGCATCGTCCAGCGTTCTGCGCTTGCCGGGCTCGGGGTTGGTAGTGACGCGCCGGATCGGGGTCTGGACACTCTGCGGCGG
>NZ_DAIUCO010000027.1:0-32136 GCF_036846085.1 Noviherbaspirillum sp.
GCTTCCGGACCGCCGTTGTCATCAATTCGACTGCGCCCTGATAATCGCCTTGCCTTGCCTTTTCGGCGCCGGAAGACACCAATTCGATGACATGCCGCCGGCTTTCCTGTGCCACGCTTTCCGCGAGGTCCTTGCGCCCGGCCTGCTCGAAGACATGCATGGCCTTCGTCATGGCGATGCCTTCGGACGCATTGCTCATGACGTCGCGCATGACTTCCGACGCGCCGTCCTCCAGGTCGTGCTGCAGGCAGGTTTTGGCCAGTGCCATTTTCATATCATTGGACAAACCCAGGGTGTCTCGACAGGCGGCGACTGCGGCTTCCAATTCTGCAGCGGCCTTGTCGGCGTCGCCATTATGCGTATGCAGCATGGCTGCTGACAATGCACGGCATGCCGGCGTTTTGCTTAGTCCCGACAAGGATTTTTCCATGTCGCGGACCACCTTTGCCGCCTGCTCGCCGTCGCCTTTCGTCACGAGGGTCTGTACCAGCCGTACGTGATCTTCGGGATCGCGGAACTCGGAGTATTTTGCTTTGGCGACCACCTTCTGGAACGAACGCTCGGCAGTATCCACGTCGCCAGCCTCGAGCGCGACTTCCCCCAGCTTGCGCAGGCGCCGCACTGCATGGGGAGAAACGGCGACGGCATCGGCCAGCACCTGCTTTGCCGCCGCAAGCTGGCCTTTTGCCTCATGGGTTCTGGCAAGCCAGTCATAGGCATCCATGTATTTGCCGTTTTCGGCCAGCAAGGCGGTGAGCAATTCCTCGGCTTCGTCGAAGCGCTGCTGCATGAACAGGGTTTTTGCCAATCCGAGACTCGCCCAGGCAGTTGGTTTGGCTGCCAGCACCTGTTGATAGATCGATTCGGCTTCGGCCGGCTCTACCCGGGTGATATGCAATTCGGCACGCAGACGCATGAAGTCGGAGACGTACCGGCGGGAACTGCTCTCCGCTTCCTGGCATGCGCTGATCGCTTCACGCAGGTTGCCCTGGTCGATCAGGCGGTACACCGGACGAAACGCGGCGCGCTTTTCCAGGGTGCGGGCGAGGCGCTCCAGAAGCTTATCCGGGGTGAACGGCTTGAGTACATAGTCGTCAGGCGTGAATTCCGCCGCACTGATCACACGTTCGTAAGCACGTTCGGCTGTGACGATGATAAATACGGTCAGCAGGGGCATCAGATTGTTGTGGCGCAGGTCTTCGAGCAGCTGCTGGCCATCCTGTCCATCGCCGAGGTCGTATTCGCACAGGATGAGGTCGTATGTCTTGTTCTTCAGTACCTTGATTGCCGCTCCCGAGCTGACGGCGTGTTCAATTTTGGTGATGCCGCACAGGTTAAGCATATTGTGCATGTTGGCCCGCATGCCGGTATGCGGATCGACGAGAAGTGCCGTGAGATTGTGCAGTGCGGTCATAAACAATGCGATCTTTTCAGCCAAGCCGCGGGACGGCGCCGAAGGCAGATCCTGGTTGGACACCTACTATTAACGGCACGGAAATCGAAAATTGCAGGAAATTTTTTAATACTGCATGTCGGCTTCGGTCGTCTGCCAGAGTTCAGTGCTTGGTTCCTCGACCACGACCTGGTTGCGCCCGCCTCGCTTGGCCAAGTACATCGCGGTATCGGTGCGGGCAAAGAGGTCAAGCACCGATTCGCCCGGGATGTATTGCGTCAGCCCGATGGAGACCGTGACGGTACGCAGGGATTTTCCCTGCCAGCCGTGCTGCTCCACCTGCTCGCGGATGCGCTCGGCGGTATTGAGCGCGGCAAGCAGCGGCGTTTGCGGCAGGATCAGCACGAATTCCTCGCCGCCGTAGCGACCGAACACATCGCCCTGGCGCACGTTGGACTCCGCAATCCGGGCAAATGTGCGCAGCACTTCATCACCGGCAAGGTGCCCTACTTCATCGTTGATGCTTTTGAAATGATCGAGGTCGATCACACCGAGGCACAGCGGCGCGCCGGTTTCGTCGGCCAGCCGCTTCTGCTCCTCGAGCGCCGCGATGAGGTACCGCCGGTTGTAGCAACCGAGAAGCTGATCGCGTCGGGCGTGTTCCTCGATATGCCGGATTTTTCGGCCCGCCTTGTGCAAGGCGCTGTGGAGGCGCCGGATGCGCGTGGTCAGCAGGACGAATGTCGATAAGGTGAGCGCCAGCGCCAGCCACTCCAGCCACGGCAGTGTCCATCCACGGGCATCGATCTGCTGCAGCGAATGGAGGCCGATCACACCGGCATAGCCGGTCAGCAGCGCGCCGGCCATCATGAGCAGTGTGTTCCGCGCCAGCCGGTACATGCCGTGCGCCATCAGGACGAAGGCGAACGGCACAAACAGGGTACGGCTTGCGGGAGCGGCGTACAGGACGCCGAGCAGGATCGCGATGGCGCACCATGCGATCGGGGCGGTCAGGTTTTTTTCCTTGGCTTGCTGATTGATTCCAGCGGCGAATATGCCGAAGAAACCGGCCATCACCAGGATTACGGCGGCTGCAGCGACCGATACTGTCACGCGATCGACCATGCCTTCGAGATGCAGGAAGGTCAGCCCGATGAGGTAGCACAAGCCAAAGACGGCAACCAGTAACAGCCGACGGATGCGGCTTGCCTGGCGTGTGGCATCAACCGAATGATCCTTGCGGCGTGATGGCGGAGGCGATGGCAGGGCGACCGGAAGCTGGGGCGGAGGCGGTTTTTTCTCGGCGAACTCCACCAGCCCCTGGGTGCTGGGAAATACATCCGTATCGGGAACATTCTCGTTCGCGTTTGATGGTGGCATCGCCTTGCACCGGGGAGCTGATCAGACATGCAGGAGGAACGACATGGTGTCGTTCCGGCATAAACTGCTTTGCGGCAATATTTTAACCGTAAGTTACTCCCAAAATCGAAACCCAAAGGGTTTTTTGTTTGACTACTTACCGAGCTCGTCCGGTGCTGGCCGCATTCGCCATGCGGCCAGCACGGCCGCGGCGCACAACAAGGCGACGAACAGGAATGTTTCATTGAAGGCGCCGACACGCGCGGTTTCGTCGGCGCCTTCCGCCGCGAGGCCGGTATGGCGGACGGCAAGCCGCCATTCAAGCACGACACCGACCAGGCTCACGCCGATGGCGCCGCCGAGCTGGCGGAGGAAGTTGATGGTGCTTGCGCCCTGGGCGATCAGGTCGAATTCGACACCACGCATTGCGCCAAGGCTCAGGGACGGCAATACGAATCCGAGACCGACGCGGCCAATAATTGCCCATGCCATCAGCGTGACGTAACTGGTGGCGGTGGACCCCGTCGCCATCAGGACGAAGGACAGGGCCAGCAGGCAGAGTCCGGCCGATACGAGAATATTGGGCGCGAAGTGATCCGCCAGCTTGCCTGCGGCGATGATCGTCACTCCCAGTACTATGCCAGCCGGCAGCAGGACGAGTCCCGCGTCCGATGGCGAGTAATGCAGGGCCATCTGCATGTAGACCGGCAGCAGGTAGGTGGAGCCGAACAGGCCGGCTCCGTAGATGAACGCGACCAGCGCCCCCATCGCAAACTGCCGGTGACTGAACAGCGTCATGTTGATCAGCGGCGCATCCGCGCGCAATTGGTAAAGGACGAAGCCGATCAAACTGGCCACGCCGACCAGCAGCAAGCCTGCCGCCTGAAGGCGGTCGTCATGCAGATGGACCATTCCGTTCAGGATGCTGGTCGTACAGATACCGGCCAACAGCAGGCCTTTCCAGTCAAGACGCTTGGCATCGCCCATCATCGGTGAATTGACCGCCAGGAAGCGGTTGACCAGCCACAGCACCGCCAGGCAGAACGGCACCACGACGAAAAAGATCGAACGCCAGCCGAAATGCTCGACCAGAAAACCGCCGACGCTGGGCCCGAGGGCCGGCGCCAGCACCACGCCGAAGCCGAAAATGCCCATTGCCTTGCCCTGCTCCTTGGTGTCGAACGCCCGCAGGATGACGATGGCCGGAATAGGCTGCAACACTCCCGCAGCCAGCCCTTCCGCCACCCGCATGGCCAGCAGCATCGGGTAATTCAGGCTGAAACCGCCCACCACCCCGCCGGCCAGCAGCAGCAAAATCGCCCCGCTATAGGTGCGCCGCAACCCGAAGCGCAACAGCAGCCAGGGGGTCGTCAGCATCGACAGGGTCATGGCCAGCATGAATCCGGCCGATACCCACTGCGCGCGCTCCTGTCCAAGGCTGAAGTGCTGGCTGAGATCCGGCACTGCCACATTGACAATAGTCGACGACAGGATGGATGCCATGGTGCCGATCATGACCGTCAGCAGCACCAGCCATTTGTGCCGGCTTCCATATCGCTCGCGCAGTTGTTCGAGGGTTGATGCCATAAATGCGGAAAAAGCATCAACAGTAACGGGAATTGAATCCGAATGCATTGCCCCGGCGTAAAAGCCTTGCAACAAGGCTTTTTATCAACTACCTGCTTAGGAGCTCCACATGACAAAGACCCTCCCTGTACTGACCGGAATTGCAATGATTGCAACGCTCGCAGCCTGCTCGACGCCTTCGGGCATGATGAGCGCCCCGGATGCGCCTGCAGCAGTCACTGTCCCGGCGGGAAACAAACCGGTGATGAAGACCGTCGGCATCGGCGAACTGACCTATGAATGCCGCGCCAAAGCGGGCACGGCGGGCGCATTCGAATGGGTGTTCGCCGGTCCGGATGCCGTCCTGTACGACATGAACAAGAAGGCCGTCGGCAAGTATTACGGCGGCCCGACCTGGGAATCGAATGACGGCAGCAAGGTCACCGGCAAGCAGCTGGCCGTTGCACCCGCACCGACCGCCGGCGCGATCCCGCTGCAGCTGGTGCAGGCAAACCCTGCAATGGGCAGCGGCGCGATGACGGGCGTGACTTACATCCAGCGCTTGAATACCGTGGGCGGCGTTGCGCCGGCGGATAGCTGCGGCGCCGGGAATGTCGGTGCGAAGAAACTGGTGAAATACCAGGCGGACTACGTGTTCTACAAGGCGTCCTGATCGATGGACCAATAAGGCGGCGCGGGCAGATGCCCGTGCTAATAAAACCAGTGCACCGCTTCGGCGATCAGGAAAGCCGCTGCCGACCACAGTACGGTAGAGCCGAACGGCAGGCAGAATATCTGTCCTGCCAGTTTGAACCGTACGTCGCCGGGGAGGCGGCCCACTCGCAATCTGGTCAGCAATTGCGGCAACAGCGGGTAAAACACCAGCAGGCCGACGAAAATCACCGCGACCCAGCGGATCATCGGTTCGCTCCTTCGAGAATCATGTACCCCATGGCCGGGACGTCACGGCAAAAGGCGCGCCACTACGAACACCAGTAGCGACAGCAGGATGGTCGACGCAAATGGCAGGAAGAACTTCCTGCCGAACAGGGTGAAGCGCACATCGCCGGGCAGGCGCCCGACGCCGAGCTTTTCGAGCCACGGCAAGAGCGCGGAAAAAACGATCAGCGCAACGAAAATGGTCAGGAACCAACGGATCATGCGCTTTCCCGGGCTGGTGGATTCGATGACTTCAGTCCTTGCCGTTCGGCGCCGGACGTTGCAACCATCATAACCTGTGACTGCGGTCGTTGCGGCTGAATTTCGCCGGCAGGCCGGCCGCCTTGCCTACCACCAGGACCTTGAACAGTTCGCCCATCTCGGCAGGGGAGATCAGTTTCTGCACCGCATTTGATTGCGGCAGGTAGCGCAACTGGTCGGTTGGCGGGATACGCAGCAGCAAATCGCCGATGCCGGCATCGAGAAGGAACGCGGCCTGGCTGGTATAGCCGAGCATGTCCAGGCCGGCATCGACTGCCGTGCGCGCCATGGCGGTGAAATCGACATGGGCGGTAATGTCCTGCAAACCCGGCAAGTAAAACGGATCCGGATGGGAATGATGCCGGTAATGGCACATCAGCGTGCCCTGATCACGTTGCCCCAGATAGTATTCATGCGCCGGGAAGCCGTAATCGATCAGGATGGCAGCGCCGCCATGCCCGGTGTCGTGATGGCCCGCATTCAGCATGCCGGCAAGGGAGTTCATGAATCCGGCGGCAATCGGATGGACTTCGGTCAGGTAACCGATCGGCAGATTGTCCGGGTCGGGAATCTGGGCGAGCAGCGCGGCGTCGCATGCCCGGTCGCGGTAGACAAAGCCTTTCGCGGATAAACCAATGCCGCGCTCTTTCCAGTCGCCATCAGTCTTCACCACCAGATTCACCGGCATCGCATCCAGGACTTCGTTGCCGATCACCACCCCGGAAAACGAATGCGGAAAATGATCCAGCCAGGTTACCTGGGGAAAGCCCTTGAGCGCCTGCTGTTGCCGCGCCCGCAACTCCCCGGACACTTCGACGATCAGGTAGCGATGGATGGAGATGCCCATGGCGGACAGCTCGGTCAGGATGTCGCGCGCCAGCCTGCCGGTGCCGGCGCCGAACTCGATGATTTGCGGCGCGGTCTGCCGCATCAGGTCGGCGGCGACATGGGCCAGCGTTTGGCCGAAGAGCGGCGTGATTTCGGGCGCGGTTGTAAAATCACCGTCTTTGCCAAGTTTCGCTGCGCCCCCGCTGTAATAGCCGAGGTTGGGCGCATACAGCGCCAGCTCCATGTACCGCGCGAAGGAAATCCAGCCGGAATTGCGGCGGATGTCGTTGGAAATCAGGGTTTGCAGCGAGCGCGACGCGGTCAGCGCGTCAAAGGAAGGTTCGGGCAGTTGCAGTTGCATGTCCGATATTGTAGTGAAATCGACGCGGGACATTGTAAATATGTGTGTCCGCCCGCCGGCAATGCCGAGCTGTTCCGGCGCTCCTCTCTTACACCAGCATCCACGAGCACATGACCGCAGAAATTCGCAAAGTTGCACTTGTCACCGGCGCGGCCAAACGCATCGGACGTACGATCGCGCTGGCGCTGGCAGGGCGCGGGTGGGATGTGGCGGTGCATTACCGGAATTCGGAGCGGGAAGCGCTGGCCACCGTCGGCGAGATCGAAGCGATGGGCAGGCGCGCTGTGGCGGTGCAATGCGAGCTCGCCGATGAAGCTCAGGCAAGAACCCTGCTGGCGCATGCCGCCGCGGTGCTGCAGGCGCCGGTTTCCTGCCTCGTCAACAATGCGTCGTTGTTCCGGCAGGACAGCGCCGAGGATTTTTCCGTTGCATCGCTCGATGCCCATATGCATGCCAACCTGGCCGCCCCCATCCTGCTGACCCAGGCGCTCTACCAGGCCACGCCGGCGGACGGCCGGGCGGTCGCCATTAACCTGCTCGACCAGAAACTGTTCAATCTGAACCCGGACTTCCTGTCGTACACCCTGTCCAAGGCCGCGCTGCACACCGCCACCACCATGCTGGCGCAGGCACTGGCGCCGCGGCTGCGCGTCGTCGGGGTGGCGCCCGGCATCACGCTGGTGTCCGGCGAGCAGACCGAGGACGGGTTCGCGAAGGCGCATGCGGTCACGCCGCTGGGACGCTCCAGCACGCCGGAAGATGTTGCGGCAACAGTCTGTTTTGTCGCAGAATCGCCTGCCATCACCGGCACGACGCTGCTGGTCGATGGCGGCCAGCACCTGATTCCCCTGCAGCGCGACGTCATGTTTCTTGCCAAATAACCCGGTCAACACAGCACAGCACTTTCAACCCCTTACTCTTACCCGCACGCTCACCACACCATGCTCTCTTCCCTGTCCCATCCCGGTCTTGCCAATTGCCGCCGCCTGTTCCTGCGCAACTATGAAGTGCAGATCAACATCGGCGTCCATGAATTCGAAAAGAAGGGCGAGCAGCGCGTGCTGATCAATGTCGACCTGTTCATCCCGCTGGCGGTTTCGACACCGAAGGAAGACCATCTCGAAGAGGTGGTGGACTACGACTTCATGCGCGACACCATCGCCAAACGCATGGCGCAGGGACATATCCATCTGCAGGAAACGCTCTGCGACGACGTGGCGAAGGCCATGCTGGCGCATCCGAAGGTACGCGCGGTGCGTGTGTCGACCGAGAAGCCGGACGTATATCCGGATTGCGACTCGGTCGGCGTTGAAGTTTTCCAGATCAAGGCTTGAGCCGGAGTAACCATGAATCATTCATCCATTGATGCGGTGCCTGTTGCCGACAGCGGCACCCCAGTCAGGCAGGCCGAGAAAATCGCATACGAGAACAACAAGCTGCACAAGCGGCTGTGCCGCCTCGTCGGCCAGGCGATCGGCGATTTCAACATGATCGAAGACGGCGACAAGGTGATGGTCTGTCTGTCGGGCGGCAAGGACAGCTACGGCCTGCTCGATATCCTGCTCACCTTGCGGGAACGCGCACCCATTCATTTCGACATCGTCGCCGTCAATCTCGATCAAAAGCAGCCGAATTTCCCCGCGCATATCCTGCCGGACTATCTGACCAGGCTCGGCGTGCCTTTCCATATCGAAAACCAGGATACCTACAGCATTGTCAAGCGCGTCGTCCCGGAAGGAAAGACCACCTGCGCGCTGTGTTCGCGGCTGCGGCGCGGCATCCTCTACCGCGTTGCCGGAGAACTCGGCGCAACCAAAATCGCGCTCGGCCATCATCGCGACGATATCCTGGAAACCTTCTTCCTGAACATGTTCTTCGGCGCCAAGCTCAAGGGCATGCCGCCGAAACTGCAGTCGGACGACGGCAAGAACATTGTGATCCGTCCGCTGGCCTATGTGAAGGAAGCGGACATGGAGCGCTATGCGGCCGTCAAGCAGTTTCCGATCATTCCATGCGATCTGTGCGGCAGCCAGGAGAACCTGCAGCGCAAGCAGATCAAGGCAATGCTGCGCGAATGGGAGAAGAAATTTCCGGGCCGGGTGGAGAACATTTTTTCGGCATTATCGACAGTTGCGCCATCGCATCTGATGGATCGGAACCTGTTCGGCTTTGCCGGACTGAAGGCGAACGGCGACGCATCGGCCGATGGCGATATCGCATTCGATGAAGAACCCTGCGCAACCACGCCGGCGAACGTGGTGCGCTTTACTACGATGGATGATTGAAGGAACACTGCGCCGGCATTTTCCGGATGCACCCGTGAACTGAACGGTCATCTTGTCGTCCACGACGGCAAAGGTTTCAACCACTTCAGGAAAAACATATGCACCGATTCAATGACAAAGTCGTGATCGTCACCGGCGCCGGTTCCGGCATCGGTGAGGCAACCGCCAGGCGTTTCGCCGCCGAAGGCGCATCGGTCGTCCTCGCCGGACGCACCAGATCCAAGCTCGACAAAGTCGCGGCCGGACTGCCCGAGGGTAAAAAACTGGTACGCGTGACCGATGTATCCGTACTCGCCGAAGTCGAAGGCCTGGTGCAGGACACGCTGAAGACATTCGGCCGTATCGACGTGCTGATCAATAATGCGGCCGTTGCGCCGGTCGGCAAGGTAACCGAGGCGAGCGTCGACGATTGGCGGCAGGTCATGGCCATCAATCTCGATGGCGTCTTCTACTGCAGCCGGATAGCAATCCCGGAACTGATCAAGACCGGCGGGTCCATCGTGAATGTGTCCTCGGTCTCCGGCCTGGGCGGCGACTGGGGCCTAAGCTTCTATAACGCCGCCAAGGGCGCGGTGACGAATTTCACCCGCGCGCTGGCGATGGACCATGGCAGGGACGGCATCCGGGTCAATGCGGTCTGTCCCAGCCTCACGCGCACCGACATGACCGAGGACATTTACGGCAACGTAAAACTGATGGAGAAATTCAGGCAGCGCATTCCGATGGCGCGCGGCGCCGAGCCGGAGGAAGTCGCGGACGTGATCGCCTTCCTCGCCAGCCACGATGCGCGCTTCGTGAACGGCGTCAACCTGCCGATCGACGGCGGGCTGACCGCATCCAACGGCCAGCCGCGGATGGCCTGACAAACCCGCAACGACTGCCTGTTTGCAGCGGATTCTAGGTCCGGTTAGCCAACGTATGGCAGTCGTTGATGAATTGCTGCAGGCGCTTGTCGGCATGCGCCTTTTGTTCCGGCGTCGCCAGATTGATGAGCACCGCCATCATCCGCATGTTTGCCTCATTGGAGGCATCGGCGAAGGCCTTGTGCTGCGGATCGCCGAAGTAATCCAACGCCGCGACGGCATACTGCCGCACCATCTTCAGCGCCGCCTCGCGTCCCGGCTTCTCGGCCTGGATGCGCTTGAGCATCGACAGCATTTCCTGCTGCCTGCGAACCCGCTGCGCCATCGTTAATTCATTGTTCAAGGGGCGCGCATCGGATGCGGCGCGGATCTGCGCTTCCTGCTCCTCGGTGAAATTCCCGAACCAGAACTCCGCCTGCTTCATGACTTTCTTGAACCGGAAAAGTTGACGCTGCTCAAGATCGCCGCGGAGATACTCTTTACGATAAGTTTCGTTATTGGATGCGAATTTTTTCTCGAGATGCTCCAGTTGTTCGGGTTGCAGCGACAATGCCAGTTCGGTCAGATCGGGCAGCGCCTTGTCGATCACCAGAACAGTGCGTTTTTTGACGGCATCGTAGTCCGCCAGCAGATCGGCCGGCGTGACCTGTTGTTGAAGGCGCTGCTGCCCGAGCGCGAATAACTGGGCATAATCCTTCAATTGCGTCTTCCGGTGCCATGCGAAGAAGTTTTCAAGATGCCGTTTAACCAGGGGTTGCTGATCACCTTCAATATCGACATAGCCATTCAGCCACCAATAGGCGACACTCTCGCCATTGCTGTAGCCCAGACGAACCGCATTGCAACCGACCATGCCGAGCACGAGGCCAACGACCAGAATCCAGCGTAATGTCCCCGCCAAGTCGCGGGAGTACCGCATGATAAAATTTTGCATTCCCACAATATCTCTCATATGAACGTTGTCATTCTCGCTGCCGGCATGGGCAAGCGCATGCAATCGGCTCTTCCCAAGGTGCTGCATCCATTGGCCGGCAAGCCGCTTCTGTCGCATGTCATCGATACGGCACGCGCACTCTCCCCTTCCAGGCTTTGCGTGATTTATGGACATGGCGGCGACGCCGTGCCTGAATCGGTCAAGGCTCCCGGCATCGCCTTCGCCAAGCAGGAACCGCAACTCGGCACCGGCCACGCGGTGATGCAGGCGGTGCCCCACCTGGACGACAAGGTGCCGACATTGGTGCTGTACGGCGATGTGCCGCTGACGACCGCACATTCGTTGCAGCAATTGTTGGACAGCGCGGGCGGCAATAAGTTGGCCGACAAATTGTCCATCCTCACTGTCGAACTGGAAAATCCTACCGGTTATGGACGAATCGTGCGCGAGAACGGCAAGATCGTCCGGATCGTGGAGCAAAAGGATGCGACCGATGAAGAGCGCACCATCCGCGAGGTGAACACCGGCATCATGATCGCGCCGACGGTTCGGCTGAAGAAATGGCTGAAAACATTGTCCAACGACAATGCGCAAGGCGAGTACTACCTGACCGACATCATCGCCCGCGCCGTCGCCGATGGCGTCGAGGTGACCTCCGCCCAGCCGGGCGCCGTCTGGGAAACGCTCGGCGTCAACAGCAAGGTGCAGCTGGCCGAACTGGAGCGCATCCATCAGCGCAACATTGCCGACAAACTGCTTGAACAAGGCGTCACCCTCGCCGATCCGGCGCGCATCGACATACGCGGCACACTGACCTGCGGACGCGATGTCGCGATCGATGTCAATTGCGTATTCGAAGGCACGGTCGACGTGGCAGACGGCGCGACCATCGGCGCGCATTGCGTGATCAGGAATGCGCGCATCGCCGCCGGCGTGCAAATCAAGCCGTTCTGCCATATCGAGGATGCAATCATCGGCGCCGGTTCGATCATCGGTCCCTATGCAAGGCTGCGTCCCGGCACCGAACTCGCCAACGACGTACACATCGGCAATTTCGTCGAAGTCAAGAACAGCCAGATCGCCGCCAACAGCAAGGCCAACCACCTCGCGTATGTCGGCGATACCACAGTCGGCTCGCGCGTCAACATCGGCGCGGGCACAATCACCTGCAACTACGACGGCGTCAATAAATTCCGTACCGTGATCGAAGATGATGTGTTCATCGGCAGCGACACGCAACTCGTCGCGCCGGTGCGGGTGGGCAAGGGCGCGACCCTCGGCGCCGGCACCACCCTGACCAAGGACGCGCCGGAAGGGCAGCTCACCCTTTCGCGCAGCAAGCAAATCACCATCGAAGGCTGGAAGCGGCCCGTGAAACTCAAGAAATAGGAAACCATCATGTGCGGCATTGTCGGCGCAGTTGCGCAACGTAATATCGTCCCTGTCCTCATCGAAGGCCTGAAGCGCCTTGAATATCGCGGCTACGACTCCTGCGGCGTCGCCGTGCATGACGGCGGCCTGAAGCGAGCGCGCAGCGTGTCGCGCGTGGCCGAACTGGACATGCAGATTTCGCAGACCGGCTTCCAGGGCTTCACCGGCATCTCGCACACCCGCTGGGCCACCCACGGCGCGCCCATCACCGACAATGCCCACCCGCATTTCTCGTCCAACAAGAAGGGCGAGCACTGCATCGCCCTGGTGCATAACGGCATCATCGAGAACTACGAGGAAATCCGCAATGAACTGAAGGCGCTCGACTACCGCTTCGAGTCGCAGACCGACACCGAAGCGATCGCTCACCTCGTCAATCACCTGTACGACGGCGACCTGTTCCGCACCGTGCAGAAAGCGGTGAAGCGCCTGCACGGCGCCTTCGCGATCGCGGTGTTCTGCAAGGATGAGCCGCACCGCGTCGTCGGCGCGCGCCTCGGCTGCCCGCTGACGGTGGGCCTCGGCAAGGGCGAGAACTTCCTCGCCTCCGACGCGATGGCGCTGGCCGGCACCACCGACCAGATCATCTACCTGGAAGAAGGCGACGTGGTCGACGTGCAGCGCGACAGCATCCGCATCACCGACAAGAACGACCAGCCGGTCGAGCGCGCCGTCAATACGGTCAATGCCTATTCCGGTGCGATCGACCTCGGCCCGTACCGCCACTACATGCAGAAGGAAATCTTCGAGCAGCCGCGCGCGATCACCGACACGCTCGAAGGCATCGAAGGCTTCGTGCCCGGCCTGTTCGGCCAGAAGGCCAGCACCGTGTTCGAGCGCATCAACGCGATCCAGGTGCTCGCCTGCGGCACTAGCTACTACTCGGCGATGACCGCCAAGTACTGGCTGGAATCGATCGCCGGCATTCCAACCAATGTCGAGATCGCCAGCGAATACCGCTACCGCAAGCCGGCCGTCAACCCGGATGCGCTGATCGTCGTGGTATCGCAATCGGGCGAAACCGCCGATACGCTGGCCGCGCTGAAATATGCGAAGGAACTCGGCCACAAGCATTCGCTCGCCATCTGTAACGTCGGCACGTCGGCAATGGTGCGCGAAACCGAGTTGTCGTACCTGACCCGTGCGGGCGCGGAGATCGGTGTCGCATCGACCAAGGCTTTCACGACCCAATTGACCGCGCTGTTCCTCCTGACCCTGACGCTGGCAAAGATGCGCGGACGCCTGACGCCGGAGCAGGAAAGCAGCCACATGAAAAACCTGCGCCACCTGCCGACGGCGCTGCAAAGCGTGCTGGCACTGGAGCCGCACATCATCGGCTGGGCGGAAAGCTTCGCACGCAAGGAAAACGCCCTCTTCCTCGGCCGCGGCCTGCATTATCCGATCGCGCTGGAAGGCGCATTGAAGCTGAAAGAGATTTCCTACATCCATGCCGAGGCATATCCGGCGGGGGAACTCAAGCACGGCCCGCTGGCGCTCGTCACGCAGGAAATGCCGGTGGTGACGGTTGCGCCGAACGACGCCCTGATCGAGAAGCTGAAGTCGAACATGCAGGAAGTGCGTGCACGCGGCGGCCAGTTGTACGTGTTCGCCGATTCCGATTCACGCATCTCGTCGAGCGACGGCATTCACGTCATCCGCCTGCCGGAACACTATGGCGACCTGTCGCCCATCCTGCACGTGGTGCCGCTGCAGTTGCTGGCGTATCACACCGCGCTGGCACGTGGCACCGATGTCGACAAGCCGCGGAATCTGGCGAAGTCGGTGACGGTGGAATAGCGGGCGGACCGGGAAACCGGTCTTGTCACCCGCCAATAGAACTTGCCGGATCCCTGCATAGTCTTGCGCGAATCTGCTGTCGATCGTTAAGACCGAGACGAATAGCGGAGGCTCGCGTATCTCCCATCAAAATCACGCTCGGGGAATATTTGCTGCAACGGCATACGCGCATTCGCCATTGACGATAAGACATGAGTCAGGCGCTATCCGTGCATCGCGGCCATGGTGATTGCCGCGTGCAATGTGATTTGCGTTATCGGCTGTTTTTTTCCGACAACAGGCCAGTGAGTTTCGCGCTGTCGATCGGCTTGGCGAAATGATGATCAAAGCCCGCATTCAGCGCGGCATCACGGTCCTGCTCCTGCCCATACCCGGTCACCGCAATCAGGATTGCATTCGCCGTTTCCGGCTGCAGGCGAAGGCGCCGGGCCAGCTCATTGCCGTCCATGTCGGGCAAGCCGATATCGAGCAGGCAGATATCCGGCATTTCGATCCGGGCGCGTTCGAGCGCCCTGCGAGGATGGTGCTCGACAAGTACCTGATGCCCCAACGCTTCAACGAACATGGCAAGCATCTGTGCCGCATCGGCGTTGTCATCCACCACCATGACCTTCAATGCCTTGCCCTGAACATTTAATCCGGCTTTAGCCGGTGAACTTGGCAAAGCCTCTTGTTCATCCAAGTGGGGCAGGCACACCACGAATTGGCTTCCCTTGCCGATTCCGCCGCTATGGACGGTGATATAACCTCCGTGAAGCTCCACCAGGCTTTTCACCAATGCCAATCCGATTCCCAGGCCGCCCTGCGAGCGGTCGGATGCACGTACCGCCTGGGTGAACAGCTCGAACGCGCGTGCCTGGAGTTCCGGTGTCATGCCGACACCGTTATCGGAAACGGCAATCCTGATATCGCGGCCGTCCACTTCCATGCCCAGGACGATTTCACCGCCTTCCGGCGTGTACTTCGCGGCATTATTCAACAGGTTGGTGATGACCTGCACCAGCCGCTTCACATCCCCCAGGACAAAAGCGGATTCCGGCGGCGTATGAACGGCCAATCGGTGTCGGCGCGCCTCGATCAGCGGTCGCACTTGCTCGATCGCATCGGACACGATTTTCTTTGCGTCCAGCGGCGCCTTGTCGAGCGTTACCAGGCCTCGCGTGATACGCGAAACGTCGAGCAGATCATCGACCAGTCCAGTCATGTGCCTTACCTGGCGCGTAATAATGCTGCTGGTCTGTTTGATCCGCGCCTCGTCCGGGCGGGCGAGTCCGAGCAGGTCCGCCGCGGCCGCAATCGGCGCCAGTGGATTGCGCAGCTCATGCGCCAGCATCGCCAGGAATTCGTCTTTGCGACGGTCCGCTTGCCGCAATGCGTCTTCCGCCCTGATCCGGTCGCTGATATCCATTTGCGCCACCACCGCCCCCACGATCGTGCCTTTACTGTTTCTCACCGGCGCGCCGGTAATCAGAACGGTACGGCGTAATGGCGGAACGTCGAAGGATTCGATGGTAACGATATCGCGCGGACTTTCTTCTCCGGCCAGGATGCGTGCCGTGGTCCATTCACCAGGCGCCACGGGCTGGCCGTGTCTTTCCGAGTGGTCGGCCCACCAGCCTTTCCATGCGTCGAATTCGTCAGAGCTTCTGGTGTCCGGATAGTGTCCCCATAACTGTTTATGCGCGGCATTGGTAAGCAGGATCGCGCCATTCCCATCGCTTACGACGATGCCTACCGGCGCAGCCTGCAACATCGCATCCAGCCGGTGACGTTCGGCTTCGGCCTGCCGCGCGGCTTCGATCGCGACCTGCTCGCTTCGCCGCAGCGTATCGGCCAGGTACTTCTGTTCGGTAATGTCCTTGAACAACACCGCGACCTTGGGACCATCCTCTTCCTCGATCCGGGATGCAAACACATCGAACCAGCGGTTCAGTGCCTTGGCTTCGTTTTCGAACCGGACCGATTCACCAGTCAGGACGACACGGCCGTAGATATCGTACCAATGCGATTCATGGTCCGGGACCAATTCCCGTACGGTCTTTCCAGCCACATCGGCAAGGCCGGATTGTTGTTCAAAACTCGGGTTGACGTCGCAGTACCGGTAATCGAAGGGACGACCTTCGTCATCAAACAGGACGTCGATAATGCAGAAGCCTTCGTCGATCGATTCAAACAGCGAGCGATATCGTTCCTCGCTTGTCCTGAGCGCGGCCTCGGCCAGCTTTCGATCATGGACGTCGGTCGATGTGCCGAACCACCGGGTGACTTTCTCCGACTGCGGATCCCGATACGGCTCCGCGCGTACAAGGAACCAGCGATACGCTCCCGACGCCGAGCGAATGCGGTGTTCCACACTGAAAATCTGACCGCTTTGCTGCGCAAGCGCCCAGGCCTGCATGGTGATTTCCCGGTCGTTGGGATGGACAAAGTCTGCAGCCACTTCGTCGGGGGCAATGGACTCGAGCGCTACACCATTGTAGACGGACCACTGCTTGTTGAAGTACACGCCACGGCCGGTCTCATCAATGATCCAAACGATCTGCGGGATCGAGTCCGCCATCAAGCGGAAACGCTGCTCGCTTTCGCGCAATTTTTCTTCGGCACGGATACGATCCGTCACATCGCGAAAGTACACCGACAGTCCGTTGACGCCCGGATAGACATGGACCTCGTACCAGATGTCGTGGTCAGGATAGTAGGCAGTCAGGGTGGAAGGGACGTTCTCCTGTGCTGAACGGCGATAAGCCGCTTCAAACTCGCTACTGATCAACCCGGGGTAGAGGCTCCATATATTCTTGCCGAGCAATTCTTCGCGCCGGATCCTGAGAATTCTCTCCGCCTGGCGGTTTGCATAGCAGAACTCCCAATCCCGGTTCAAAGCAAAGAAGCCGTCAGTAATGCTTTCAACAATGGAAATCGCGTCGCTACCCGGTGCGATGCTGGAATTGAACGGTAGGGCCAAGCAACTGCTCCGGTGGATGATGTGAATAGCGGCCCAGTATAAAAGAAATCATCGCCCTGGTAGCAATAGGCTCGCGCCGCAGCGTCGCTGCCTGCTTCCGGTTGCCGCTTTTCTTGTTGAATGGTATCGACCGATCTGTTGAAAAACATCCGAGAGCAACATTCGGTGTGCGCCTTAACGACGGACATCGGGCAATTGGCAAGCACTTCCCCGAATCGCGTTGCGGTTGGCTGGCCCATGCAATGAATCGTCGATGTGTCGCTATGAATGCCTCACCGAACGGCCCGGTGAAATTTGGTTGCAGTCTCAGAAGAGTTGCCGGACGAGGCTCGAAATGGAATCGATCAAGAGCAGCCGTTACGGCTCCGGATTGTCGGAGTCTTCCGCTATCAGTCGTGCATATTCTTGAAGCAAGTGCTGGTCACCGATCCTTTCCAGCGCGTCAATCGGCGACCCGATCATGCTGACCGGTACGCCATGGCGGTAGAGCTGAAAAGAGGGATACTCCTTGCCAGGTTCCACGATCGCATCCGAGGGCAAAACAATATCCCATCCGGGTGCTGCGATGCGAAGCCAACAGCGGAATGCCTGGAGATAGCTCAGGCCGGCTGGTGACAGAAACTTAGCGAAGGGCGAATGCTTGGCCATACATTGGTTGACGAATGGCCTAAGCCGAAAGTTCACTGCGTCCAATCCGCATTTCCAGAACCCGCCTAAAAAAGAATGTCTTGTCATTCATAAAGTTCAGATCAACCGTCAGTGCTTCTTCGTCTGGCTTTATTTTTCACGGTCTCTGTCAATTTTTATAATACTATTTCGGGAATTCCCCCAGCTTCCCTCGAAAGCCCGCCTTGCGTCTCGCCGACTTTATCCTCGACCAGTTACAAGCCATTCTGCTCGAATGGGAAAAATTCGCTATAACGATTGAACCTGCAGCACTCACGATGACGAGCAAGGAGCTGAGGAACCATGCTTCCGTGATGCTCGAAGCCATCGCTAAAGATCTTCGCGCATCACAAACGCCGGAAGAACAAGCCGCGAAAGCGCGTGGATCTGGACCGAAGACAATCGAAACCATTGCCGGCGAGGACCATGGCATTGCCCGGCTGGAATCGAAGTTCACCATCGAGCAGCTCGTGTCCTAATACCGGGCATTGCGTGCCAGCGTTCTGCATCTGTGGAGCGCATCAAACAGGTCGCCTGTTTCAACCGATGTCGAAGACATCATGCGATTCAATGAAGCGATCGATCAGCTTTTGACTGCTTCGGTATTCAGCTTTTCCCAGGCGACCCGACAGGCGTTGGAGGCGGAAAAAAAACACAGGGACGACTTCCTGGCCATGCTGGCCCATGAATTGCGCAATCCGCTCGCGCCAATCGGCACCGCCGCCATGCTGTTGAAAATGCCGAATGTGAATGAGGCGATCATTAACAATGCCAGCAATATCATTGCGCGCCAGGTGGAGCATATGGCGACCCTTGTCGACGACCTGCTGGATGTATCGCGGGTCACGCGCGGTGTGATCAATCTGAAGCCCGAATCGCTGGACATGCGCCGGATCATTGCCGACGCCGTTGAACAGGTCACGCCGCAAATCCAGGCACGGCATCATCAGCTCACGCTGACGATGGCTCCGGGCACGGCAATCGTGCGCGGTGACATCAAGCGCCTCGTGCAGATCCTGACCAATCTGCTGAGCAACGCGGCCAAATATACACCGGAGCACGGCCACATCAATTTAAACATGGGGCTGCACGACGATCAGGTAATACTGTCGGTGCAGGACGACGGTATCGGGCTCTCGCCCGAGTTCATTCCGCATGTCTTCGAATTATTCACACAAGCGGAACGGTCATCGGACCGGTCGTCGGGCGGCCTTGGGTTGGGATTGGCGCTTGTCAAAAGCCTGGTCGAACTGCATGGTGGACAGGTAAGCTGTTCGAGCGCAGGCATAGGCAAGGGCAGCCTATTTACTGTATGTTTGCCCCGGCAGGCCGCGGGAGAAGATGAAGTCGAACGTCGGCGGACATCGCGGATCCGGCTGCATGCCGGCAGGAAGCTGAAAGTCATGGTCGTGGACGACAATATCGATGCGGCGCAAACGCTCAGCATGTTGCTGCAAGCAGCCGGACATGAGGTCATCACGGAGTATGGATCGAAGCGCGCGCTCGATGTGGCGCGGACTACATTGCCCGATGCCTGTGTACTGGATATTGGCTTGCCGGAAATGGATGGCAATGAACTGGCTCGACGGCTGCGCGCTTATCCCGAGACAGCCAGGACATTACTCATTGCGCTGACAGGCTATGGCCAGGTGCAGGACCACGAGGCAGCAAAAGCGGCTGGATTCGATCACCACATGACCAAGCCGGTCGAGATTGACAAGCTGTTGAGTTCGCTTGCCGCTTTTCGCCCGACCAGCTGACGCGGCCTTTACTGCCAGTAAGGTTACCAATGCGGGATGCAGGTTCCGGATGCCAGGTCCGCCCTGGTTGCGGCCCATGAGACATGCACACTCGTGCACACCAGGTCCAGGGATGTAACGCCCTGCGCCTCATGCGCCCGGGAAAGTTTTCAATCGAATCAGCGCGGCCATGCAGTCATCGCAAGTTTGATGCTCACTTCGAGTTGCTCACGTTTTATGCCCGCCTTCGCCTTGACAGCCATGCCGGCGATGACGGTATAGAAAAAGCCGGCTAGTCCGGCAACGTCTGCCTTGCCAGGCAGATGGCCGTCTCGCTTCGCTTGGGCGAGCCTTTCTTCAAGCGCGCGTTCGCAAGCCTGCAAGGCCAGATGAAGCGCCGCTTCGATTCCTTCCGTGGTCCGTTCGCCTCCCAGATCGGCTATGCCGTTGACGACGAAACAGCCGCCGGGCAGCGCCGGATGGCAAAGCATGTCGGCGATCGACTGCAGGAGAAGCTCGATCGCCCGCTTCCCCTGCGGCTCGCTCTCCATCAACGCCAGGTGGCGTCCGAGCCAATTCGCCTTATAGCGCTCCAGGGCTTTGAGATAGAGCGCTTCCTTGTCGCCGAACGCGGCATACAGGCTCGGTTTCGTCAAGCCAGTGGCGCCGGTAAGTTCGGCGAGCGACGCGGCGTCAAAGCCGTTTCGCCAGAAAACCGTCAGCGCCGCATCCAGGACCTCGTCCGAATCGAAATTCCGAGGCCGGCCTCTTCCCTGTGTCATGGTTGGAAATCCACAAAAATGTTGACGATTATTGTACCACTCGGTATATTAAATACCGATCGGTACATAAATGCCGGATCACGATGATTTTCAACTCACATCAAAGGAACACCATGGACCGACTTAACGGCAAGACCGCGCTCATCACCGGCGGCACAACTGGCATCGGACTCGCCACTGCGAAACTATTCATCGCAGAGGGTGCGCGGGTCGCGATTATCGGGCAGGACGCCCAACGGGTCAGGGAAGCAAAGCTGCAATTGCCTGATTCCATCCTCTGCTTGCGTGCCAATGTCGCGTCACCTTCGGAGATGGCACAGGCGCTCTCCGAGGTCCATGCCGCACTGGGCAAGCTCGACATCGTCTTCGCCAATGCCGGAATCGCCAAACCATCCCCCTTCTCGACCGCGGACGAGGAAAATATCGGCGAGCAGATCGACGTCAACCTGAAGGGAGTGATCTATACGGTTCAGAAGGCGCTGCCGTTCCTCAATAACCCGGCCAGCATCATCTTTACTTCCACCACGCTTGCCGACCAGGGAATCGACAATCTGAGCGTGTACTCCGCGACGAAGGCCGCCATCAGGTCGCTTGCGAGAACATTGTCATCGGAACTGAAAGAAGCAGGCGTGCGGGTCAATGTGATCAGTCCAGGCCTGATCGACACACCCATCTACGGCAAACTCGGCATGAGCGCGGAACAGGTCCAGGCATGGGCCGGGGATCTGCTCAAGAAGGTCCCTGCAGGCAGATTCGGCAGCAGTGAAGAGATCGCGAAGGCGGCGTTGTTCCTGGCCAGCGATGAGTCGGCATACATTCTCGGTGAAAACTTACTTGTCGACGGTGGCATGGCGACGGTGTAACGATCAGCCGGCTTTATCACTGTCGAGGGCCAAGGCCGGCGTTCGCGTCCGCGGAGCCGGTATTGCTTGCCCAGGCTAGCGAATGCAATCCAGGCGTGAATCATCCATTCTGGAATACACGGATTTGATCCCAATCTTTATCGGCATTCCCCTCCGGTCTACCCTCCTGCTGCCATAACACGTAGGCGCGCTCACGAAAATGCTGGTCAAGCGCACGATGCCAGAATTCATCAGCCTTGCCCTCCGGGCAACCGTTTTGTTCCCAGAGCAAATAAGCTTGTTCCCGGACCAACTGCTCCAATCCAGCTTTCGTTTCCGAATCGCTGTTCAGGCCGTCACCATACGGTTCCAGTTGACCGCCACGGCTGACGTGGATTCTTGCCGTTAACTCATGCAACTCGTCATCCGGAGCCAGGCGTGCGTTGGCAGCCGCCTCCAATGCCTTCACGAGATAGGCTGCTTCATCGGAAGCAAGGTCACTTTTATCAAGGGTAATCGGAAACGTGTGCCGAACATTTCCGTTGATGTCCAAAACGTCAACCAAGCGCGTTGCCATAGCAATCTTCCTGTAAATGAATGCCAGGATCTTCGCCAGAGCGGCGAGACCGGTTCCATCAATCGATGCTGCGCGTAAAACAAACGCATAGCAAGCAGTATCACGCGCACCCCCCAAATAGTTTTACGATCTCCATACGGTCTTCTTTGCAACTTAAATCATCGTTCAGCGCACTAAATTGGCAGGAGCAATTTCATCGATTCAAGAAAATAAAAAGAAGTGCGAATCGATGCGGAGACCGTAGATGAACAAGAGCGATGTTGGAGAAATGATCTCCTCAGAACGAGCGGGCAAGGCTTTTACTTATATGGTCGAGCATGTTTCCGACTATGCGATCTTCCTGCTGGACTTGAATGGGATGGTTCTTACCTGGAATAACGCGTCGAAAAAAATGAAGGGGTACACAGCCGAGGAAGTTATCGGACAGTATTTCGGCATGCTGTACACCGATGAAGAACAGGAGAAAGGCCATCCCAGACATAATCTCGATCTGGCAGCACGGAATGGAACCTATCAGGAAGAAACCTGGCGCAAGAAAAAGGACGGCTCACTGTTTTGGGCAATGGTGGAAGTCATCGCCATTAAAGACCCGGACGGGGAGGTAAGCGGCTTTTGCAAGCTCACGCGGGACATTACCGTTCGAAAAGCCCTCCAAGATCAAATGGCAGAGGAAAAGCAACGCGCTGAAGTAACGCTGCGTGCGATTGGCGACGCGGTCATTTCAACCGATGCCGACGGCAACATCGAGTGCCTTAATCCGAAGGCTGAACAACTGACCGGATGGACGACCACCGAGGCAATCGGCCGGCCGTTCTCCGACGTGTTTCGCTTAATGAACCAGCCGGCCATGGACCGACATCCCGGTGAACATGAATTGACGTCCATGTTGCGGCAGGAAGAGGTCATCGCCGCGCTTTCTCCGGCCGTACTGGTCGCCAGAAACGGAACACAATACGCCATCGAGGATGCCGTAACACCAATACGGCTTCCCGACGGACGCATTGCCGGCGGGGTGATTGTGTTCCGCGATGTGACCCAATCGAGGCAGTTTCTCGATGCGCTCACGCACCAGGCGACACACGACGCACTAACCGGACTGGTGAACCGGATCGAGTTCGAGCATCGCCTTGAGCGGTCGCTCGACCGGGCGCATCATTTTCATTCCGCCGGCGCACTTCTGTACATGGATCTCGACCAGTTCAAGATCGTCAACGACACTTGCGGGCATGCAGCCGGCGATGCGTTGCTGAAACAACTGTCGAACCTGTATCGTGAAAACATCCGCGATCGCGATACCCTGGCGCGGCTGGGCGGCGATGAATTCGCACTCCTTGCCGACCATTGCAGCATGGATGAGGCTTATTCGATTGCCACGAAGATACTGCAGGCCACACGCGCCTTCCAATTCATCTTTGCAGACCGTGTGTTCAGGATCGGTGTCAGCATTGGCCTGGCGTGCTTCGACCAGCAAACCGGCAGTGCGGAGGAAATCGTGCGGCGGGCGGATAGCGCGTGCTACATCGCGAAAGAAAAAGGCCGTAACCGCATCTACGTCGAGCAAACAGATCGCGCCGGCACAGCCTGGCGAAATGAAGATGGCGATTGGCTGACCCGGCTGACTGAAGCAATGCGCTTGAACCAGCTGCAGCTGCATTATCAGCCGATCGCCACCACACATGGCGGCAGAGGCGGTTTTCATTGTGAGGTCTTGCTGCGCCTGCCCGATCCCGACCATGGCGTCATTCTTCCACATGAGTTTTTGCCCGCCGCCGAGCGCCTGGACCTGATGCCGACCATTGATCGATGGGTGGTGCATCGCGTACTCCAGTGGCTGGACGAAAATCGCGAACACACTCTTCGGGTCGATTTGTGCGCCATTAATCTTTCAGGAAAAACCCTGGCGGACAGAGCATTCCTTGGCGACCTTAAAATTTTTTTCAACGAGTACGATATCAGGCCGGAAAAACTGTGTTTCGAGATCGCCGAGACGGCAGCCCTCTTCGATGAGCGTCGAAGCCTGGAGATGATAAATGGGCTGAGGGATATGGGCTGCAAGATTTGCCTTGCCGGGTTCGGAAAGGGAATCGGCTCGTTTGCCTATCTGAAGCAGCTTCCGGCAGATTTCATCAAGATCGATGGATCACTTGTATCGGTGATGGCGGAAAGCCTGGTTGACGAAAAAATGGTCACGCTGATGCACGAGATTGCACATATGACCGGTAAAAAGACGATCGCCGAATGGGTCGAGAATGCCGCCACTGCGGAAGTGCTGTCGAGAATCGGCATCGACTATCTGCAAGGTCATTGGATTGCCTATCCGAATCGGCTTGATAAACCTTTCCAGGAAATGCACTAGGCAAGCGAATTCTTGAAGCAAATTCTTTGGCTGTCTGCCGATAGCAGGTGAGCGAACCGACAATCTGCCGGAATCCATAGACGTTCTGCCACACCGATTCCAGCAAGAAACACGTACCGGAAATTGCAGGACCTTCGCGGCTTCCGGTTGGGATGGATACTATCCGGCCTTCTACCAAACCGCCTTGCCGGAGCTGTCCTTGAGCTGCGCTTTCCAGACTGCCTGCACCTGGTCGACCAGCGTGGGTGGCAGCGCGACATAACCGAGCCGGGCAGCCGTTGCATTGCCGTTCCGGTACGCCCAGTCAAAAAACTTCAGTACTTCCGATCCTCTTGCCGGATCAGCCTGCTCCCTGTGCATCAGGATGAAGGATGTCCCGGTGATCGGCCAGCTATCCCTGCCGGGCTGATCGGTCAGGACGACGCCGAAACCCGGGGTCTGCGTCCAGTTCGCGTTGGCGGCCGCGGCTTTCACTGTTTCATCGCCCGGATGGACAAACTGGCCATCCCGATTGCGCAACTGCATGTGACTCAGCTTGAGCTGCTTGACGTAGTTGTATTCGAGATAACCGATGGAATTGGAGATGCGCTGGACGTAGGCTGCAACGCCTTCATTGCCCTTGCCGCCGATACCCACCGGCCATTTGACCGCGGTGCTGGCGCCTACCTGCGCTTTGAATGCGGGGCTCACCTTCGCCAGGTAGTCGGTGAACAGAAACGTGGTGCCGGAACCATCCGAGCGCCGCACGACCACGATATCCTGCTGGGGAAGCTTCAGTGCCGGATTGAGGGCGGCAATCTCCGGCGCATTCCACTTCGTGATTTTTCCGAGATAGATATCCGCCAGTACCTCGCCTGACATCTTCAATTCACCCGGACCGATGCCCTTGATATTCACTACCGGCGTCACCGCTCCCATGATCGCCGGAAATTGCACAAGCCCATGCTTTTCCAATTCTTCCGCCTTTAACGGCTTGTCGGAGGCGCCGAAGTCGACGGTCCTGGATTTTATTTGCTTGATGCCGGCGCCGGAGCCAATCGACTGGTAGTTCAGGCCATTTCCGGTGATGCTTCGGTAGTCCTGTGCCCACCGGGCATAAATGGGATACGGAAATGTTGCTCCCGCACCGGTTATTTCAGCAGCAAAGAGCGATGGGCAAAGGAGCGCTGTCATCGCCGTCACTGCAAAAGCCAGGATAAAAGGCTTCAGTCGCATCGTGTCGGATCCTGTCAAGAAAGGGGCAATTTTAACGTCATCATCGGGAAGCGATGCGTAGCGTGCATATTGCGTCCGGATCCGGAATGGACAAAAGCGCCCGAAGGCGCATTTGAGTTGTCATCACTAGGTTTCGACCTTAATTGCCGCTTACTCCTGTGCTTTGAAACCGGTCGCTTTCACGACCTTTTCCCAGCGAGGAATGTCTTCCTTCAGCAAACGGTCGAATTCCTGCCTGCTGCTGCCTACTACACGGAATCCGACTCCCTGCAGTTTTTCGCGCACGTCGGGCGCCTGCATTGCCTTCACGATTTCCCCATTCAGCTTTTCCAGAATATCGTTCGGCGTTTTGGCCGGCGCGTATATTCCGAACCATGCGCCGAATTCGACGGAGGGGTAGCCCTGCTCTTTCGCTGTTGGCACATCAGGCAGCATCGTCGAACGTTCCGCGCCGGTGGTGGCGAGCGCACGCAGTTTGCCGCCCTTGACGTGGGAGCTGACCAGGGCAAGGGTTCCGAACAAGCCTTGTGTATCGCCCGCGATGATTCCGCTCATCGCATCGCCCGTATTCTTGTAATGAACCGGTTCAGCCTTGAGGCCCGTGGCATCCGCCAGGATGGCGACGCCAAAATGGCCGGGCGTTCCGGCGCCGAAGGTTCCCATGAACAGGCTTTTCTGTGCCTTGCCCCAGTCCACGTACTCCTTCAGGTTTTTTGCAGGCGTCGAGGCCGGTACAACGAAAGCAAAGTCCGACGTCACGACGTGGCTAACAGCGGCGAAATCCTTGACCGGATCGAATCCCAGCCGGGAATAAGCGCTCGGCGAAATAGCCATTTCCCCGACGGTTCCAAGAAACAGCGTATAGCCGTCAGGCGGCGCTTTCGCTGCCTCGCGTGCTGCGATCAGCCCCGCCGCGCCTGTCTTGTTGTCGACCACAAAACCCTGGCCGGTCGACTCCTGAAGCTTTTGAGCAACCAATCGCGCAACCAGATCCGGCCCTGTTCCGCTGGGAAAACCAACCACCAGCCGGACGGGACGGGCGGGATACGATTGTGCGAGTGCGCTGCCCATCATCGCGGCAAGCAGCATGCAGGCTGCAGCGGCCCGAAAAACGCGGCCGGTTATCCGTTGCATGCCTGCTTTATCTTTATTGATCATGACTGTCTCCTTGAATGTTTTATTCATTAATCGGCGTGCAGGACGCCCCGTTGAATCTGATCGCGTTCCAGCGACTCGAACAGCGCCTTGAAATTGCCTTCGCCGAATCCTTCATCGCCCTTGCGCTGGATAAACTCGAAGAACACCGGGCCGAAAACCGGTGCCGAGAAAATCTGCAGCAACAACCGCTTGTGCCCGTCGGTAGTCGCACCATCGAGCAGGATGCCTCGCATCTGCAATTCATTGACCTGTTCGCCGTGGCCCGGCAGGCGCTCCTCAAGCATGTCGTAATAGGTCTGCGGCGGTGCCGGCGTGAACGGCACACCGGCCATCTTCAGGTTGTCGAGCGTGGACATCAGGTCATCCGTTAGCAGCGCGATATGCTGGATACCCTCGCCGTTGAACTGCATCAGGAATTCCTCGATCTGCCCGCCGCCCTTTTTCGATTCTTCGTTGAGCGGGATACGGATCTTGCCGTCCGGTGCCGTCATGGCCTTGGAGGTCAGGCCGGTGTACTCGCCGGAGATGTCGAAGTAGCGTATTTCCCGGAAGTTGAACAGCTTTTCATAAAAGCCGGCCCAATAACCCATGCGGCCGCGATAGACGTTATGCGTCAGGTGATCGATGAGCTTCAGGCCGGCTCCCTCGGGCTTGCGGTCCACCCCGGGCAGGAACTCGAAATCAATGTCGTAGATCGACTTGCCTTCTTCAAAGCGGTCGATCAGGTACAACGGCGCGCCGCCGATGCCCTTGATGGCCGGCAGACGCAGCTCCATCGGGCCGGTCGGTATTTCGACAGGCTGGGCGCCCAGCTCAAGCGCCCGCGCATATGCCTTGTGCGCATCCCTGACCCGGAAAGCCATGCCGCAGGCGGAGGGTCCGTGCTCGGCGACGAAATAGGCGGCGATGCTCTTTGGTTCGTTATTGATGATGAAATTGATGTCACCCTGCCGGTACAGCACGACGTCCTTCGAGCGGTGACGGGCAACCCTGGTGAAGCCCATCTTCTCGAAGATCGGCTCCAGTACATTCGGCGTGGGCGAAGCGAATTCGACGAATTCAAAGCCCATGAGTCCCATTGGATTATCAAAAAGATCGGACATGACGTTCCTCAAATAGATAATTGATCAACGGCGGCCGCCGCGGCGGTCCGCCTGCCTCTCCCCATGCTGTTGCGTCAGACCGCGACCTTTGCGGCCAGCGAGTTCTTGTCGAATCCCGCCAGCTGCTTGTAGCGCATGGAGATCGCCTCCAGTTCCGCCTGGGGAATGACATCGTTGATATTCTTGAATCCGTTCGGCGCCCGCTCTTCGGCCATCTGCATCACCTGTTCGGGACCATTCATCCGGTTGCGCAGCACGATGCCGGTTGTGCGGGGCAGTCGTTCAGCCTCGTATTCCCGCAGCGCATAGCGGATGTCCGCTTCACCGGTCAGGCAATCCGTCAGGTAACGCGCATCCAGGATGGCCTGCGCGCTGCCGTTTGAACCGATCGGATACATGGGATGGGCTGCGTCACCGAGCAATGTCACCCGTTCGAAGGTCCAGCGCGGCAGCGGGTCGCGGTCGACCAGCGGAAATTCATACACCACGTCCGCGCCTTCGATAATGGCTGGAATATCGATCCATCCCCATTTCCAGTTGTCGAACGGCTTGCTGAACACCGCCTTGTCGACCTTGCGGTTCCAGTCCGTCTTCGGCAGCTCGCCGCCGGGAACGCGAAGCTCGGCGATCCAGTTGATCAGCGAGCGGCCCTGCCGGCGCAGCGGTTCGGAAATCGGGTAGCACACGAACTTCTGATCCTGGTGGCCGGCCATGAACATGCTGCGCCCATCAAGGTAAGGTTCGGCTTCGGTCACGGCACGCCATAACATGCGACCGGAAAACCGTGGCTGGTCGCCGGTGGGATACAGGAACCGGCGGACGGCGGAATGGATGCCATCGGCGCCGATCAGAATGTTCGACTCGACCTCGACTTCCGCCTGGTCCGGGTGCCGGACGAAAGTAGAGATCACCTTGTCGGCATTCTGCTCGAAGGATTTGAATGCATGTCCCTGATGAACACGATCCGCACCAAGCCGTTCGATTGCCTTTTCCAGCAAGGTCATCTGCAGTTCGCCGCGATGTATGGAGATTTGTGGCGTGCTGTAACCGGCTGCCCGGCCGCGCGGCTCATGCCAGATCTGCTGGCCGAATTTATTGTAGTAAGCGAGGGCCGAGGTTTCGATGCCCTTTTCGGACAGGCATTCTTCCAGGCCGAGCAGGGAGAGCTGCTGGCTCGCGTGAGGCAGCAGGTTGATGCCGACGCCCAGTGGCTTCATCTCGCTGACCGCTTCGTAGATATCGACCTGGATGCCACGCTCATGCAGCATCAGTCCCAGGGTCAGGCCACCGATACCGGCGCCGGCGATTGCAACTTTCATGTTTGTCTCCAAGGCATAAAGGCGTCGCCCGGTGTGCCGGTTTCCCGGCAAAGACTGCACAGGTGCGGGACCGGGCTGCAGCGATGCAACAATGACGGTGGCAGGGAATGCGAACCACAAGCACGGTCGCGCCCCCGGCAAGTAAATGTAATGACTCTGTATTGTTCTACTCTATAACAGTTATGTTGCAAACCACAAGCGATATATCGAGGTTATCCAGGGCCTGGGATGTCGTCAGTAAGGCAGGCGCCGGCACTGGCCGAATTACTTTCCCGGGTGAAGCATCGCAATTTCCTTCGCCGCTTCCCAAGCAGTTACAATAATCCCGAAGAGAGCACATTCGGTCCGGAAGCCCGTAAAAAATCATGGATGTGGCACGACGAAAATGTTCAGACCAGAAAACCGTCACAAGGCAGGAGAAGGAAACCGCTTGAGAAACAGATCTATCGCCACTTCATTCAACGCCAGGATTGAAGGGATCAATTACGATATCCTGGAGGAACTGGTCGGCTATGCCGTACGGCGGGCACAGCTCTCGATTTACGAAGACTTCGCCGAGACGCTTGGCGTCGATGGATTGACGCCCCAGCGTTTTTCCTCACTGGTCATCATCGGCAGCAATCCCGGCATTTCTCAGACCAGGCTTGCCGAAGTCATGGGCATTGCCCGTTCCGGCGTGGTATCGATCATTGACACTTTCGAGGAGGCTGGTCTCGTGGAGCGCCAGGACTCCGGGGATCGTCGGTCCTATAATCTGCGGCTGACCAGGGAAGGACAACGGCAGCTGAAGAAGTATAAAAATGCGGTGAAGGAGCATGACGACCGCATCTCGCAACAGTTGACGGAAAAAGAGCGCCAGCAACTGAGGGAGCTTCTCGGCAAGCTCTGCGGCGTTTCGCCGAAGTAACGTGCGCTCGGTGCTTGCGAAGCTTCATCCGATCAGGAACACATCCAGCATGGCGGCATCGGGTTTCCTGATGGCCTTGCCGATGGCCAGCACCGAATTCAGATGCGCCCATGCCGGCGCGCCGGTCTGGAACGACATTGCCGTTCGAAAATAGTATTCGTCGGGGGAGACTTGCTCTCCCCTCGCAAGCCGAGCCATGACTTCCTCGGGACCATGACGATATCCGCGGCTGACCACCTCGATCAGGGCGCCATCGGAGGCACGGATCACATACTGCGCACTGATATCGAGCACCCCGTCACCACGCTGGATCTGCCAGTCGACACCGCCGGAAAGCACCTCGCCGGACAGCATGCCGCCCTGGACCTGCCCGCCGACAATGGGGACAAACCGGCGCTCTCCGAATGGCGCCGCGCCCAATGACACCACGGACGATACGCGCGCTGTGATACGGCAGAGAAAGCGCAGTTCGGGCGCCTGCACGATTTCTTCCAATAGTTGGTCACCTGTCTGTGCATTCATGTCGATGCACCTCCATTCCTTGCTGGTCTCTCTTGTCGCTTCATTGTTGGCTTCCGCTTCCTTTGACTATTTGGACATGGCGAAGATTCCTTGAAGAATACTCATCAAATCCTCGTTCCTTGCGCAAAAACCGATCCGGATAAAAACTCGTTCAACGGCTTGCATATACATGCGGACCTAGTTATAGTAAATAACTGTTATACATCATAACAATAATATTGCATAACCTACCGGTCGGTTGAAAGCAAGACTTCGCAGCCATGCGCGTCGTCGGTCAGCGGCATTTGCCGCAGCGGCGCTGCAATTCTGTCAATCCACCCGCATGCGCGCCGCCTGCAGTCATCGGCTTGAAACGCTCACTGCCCGATACCTGCAAGGCGATGTCATGCAATCACCGCTGTTTGATTGTTTATTCATCGAGGAGACAACTATGAAAACCACCTTAACGATCCTGGCGACCGGCGTACTGTTCGGTACGGTCGCCGCTCCTGCCCTGGCGGACATCACGGTTGGCGTGAGCCTGCCGCTGACAGGACCGGCATCGGGACTGGGAATACCGACCAGGAACGGCATCTCGCTGTGGCCCGAAACGATCGGCGGCGAAAAGGTGAAGCTGATCATCCTTGACGATGCATCGGACTCCACCCAATCCAGCAAGAACGGGCGCCGCCTGATTACCGACGAGGCGGTCGACGTCATCGTCGGCTCGACCGCAACGCCGGCATCGGCCGCGCTGGCCGAAGTAGCGTCGGAGCTAAAGACGCCGCAAATCTCGACTTCCCCGGTCGAACTGCCGGAAGCCAAGGGCGAATGGACATTCAGGGTAGCGCAGTCGACCCAATTGATGGCCAATGCCGTTGCGGAGCACATGAAGCGCGCCGGCATCAAAACCTATGCGTACCTCGGCTACTCCGATGCCTACGGCGAGTCCTGGTTCAAGGCAATGACGGCAGCGGCCAATCAGGCTGGCCTGCAATCGGTCGCCACCGAGCGATTTGCCCGCGCCGACACGACCGTAACCGCCCAGGCGCTCAAGATCATGGCCGCCAGGCCGGATGCGGTGTTGCTCGGCGCGTCCGGCAGCGGCGCCGCCATGCCGCACAAGGCCATGATCGAACGCGGCTACAAGGGCAAGATCTACCAGACACATGGTGCCGCGTCGCGCGACCTGATCAGGATCGGCGGAAAGGACGTCGAGGGTTCCTTCGTTGTCGCCGGGCTCGCGATCATGCCGGAAGGCCTGCCGAATGAGCATCCGTCCAAGAAGCTCGCCACCGAATTCGTCGATCGCTACGAGAAGCAGTTTGGCGCGGGCACCCGCAATCAGTTCGCGTCGCACGGCTATGACGCCTATCTTGTTCTCAACCAGGTCGTGCCCCAAGCGCTGAAGAAAGCCAAGCCGGGTACGCCCGAGTTCCGCGCAGCATTAAAGGAAGCGCTCGAGTCCACCAAGGGCATCCCCATCACGCAAGGCGTGATCCGGTTCACACCCAAGGATCATTTCGGACTGGAAGACAACGCGCGCGTCATGCTCACCGTGCAAAACGGCAACTGGAAGCCTGTTGCTCCATAACTTCGTTCCAGCGCCTTGACCAGCGCAAACAGAACTGGAAGCCTGCCTTTGCGCAGGCTTTTTTGTTCCATTGGACTTGCAGGTGATACGAGTTGCCAGAGCGGTTTGCTTCATGAAATTTTTGTTCCCGAAGCGAACCATGAAAACGCATGAACTCACTCACGCGATGGTCGAGAAGGACCAATTTCAGCAAGGATCGCCGTGAGCGTTTTCGTGTTGACCGGCTTGACCAGGTGATGGTCGAATCCTGCGTTGAGCGTTTGCCTGCGATCGTTTTCCTGCCCATACCCGGTGACCGCGATCAGCACCGAGCCGGCAGTTTCCGGTTGGGCGCGAAGCCGCTGCGCCAGCTCGTTGCCATCGATTTCCGGCAGGCCGATGTCGAGCAGGCACACCTG
>NZ_DAIUCO010000028.1:0-31868 GCF_036846085.1 Noviherbaspirillum sp.
GAGCAGTACGCATGCGCAAATCAGGGGCTTCGCCCTGAAAAAAACTTCCCCGAGATTCGCCAAAGCGCGGAGCAGGTTGCTCGATTCAAAGGCTTATTTACAAATTCATCGCCCGGCAAAATGTCGTTCTCATCGGATTGGCAGGTGAGCACGAGAAAAATCTCAGGGAGGAAAGACCCAGGTTCAATCCGGAGTGGACGGTAGCAAGATGTCGACGCTCAGCCCGCCGCGTTCGGCATTGGTTGCGCGGATAGTGCCGCCATGTGCGTGAACAACCCGTTGCGCGATGGCAAGGCCCAAGCCATAACCTCCTGGCGTCCAACTGATGCTGCTGCCCTGAACGAACGGTTCGAAGATGTGGTCGATCTCGTCTGGCGGCACACCAGGTCCATGATCGCGTACCTGGATGTGGACCCGCCCGTCTTGCCGGTCAGGTCGCGAAACGATTTCCACGCATTCTCCTTCGGGTGTATGGCGTAAAGCGTTGCGCACCACATTCTCGACAGCACTGTGCAACAGCTCCATGCGACCACGCACCAGTGTCGGTTCGCGCACCCCGCCCACATCCAGTGTCACATGCTTGCCTGCCGCCTGCGCTTCGTAACGCGCATCATTGACGATATCTCTCAGCAGTTCGCCGATGTCGACCAAGTCATCCATGGCGCCGGGAGTGCCTGTTTCCAGCCGCGACAAGGTCAGCAGGCTGTCAATCAAATGATTCATGCGCCGGCTCTCGCGTTCGATGCGTTCAAGCGACGGCTCCATGCGTTCCGGGCGCTGTCGCAGAAGCCCGATGGCAACCTGCAAGCGTGCCATGGGCGAGCGCAACTCATGGGAGACATCATGCAAAAGGCGACGCTGGCTGTTGAGCAGGGACTGCAGCTGGCTTGCCATGCGGTTGAATTCCTGACCGAGATCGCCCAGCTCATCGCGCCGCTGACTCACAGCAGGATCGACTCTTACGCTGAGGTCACCCAGCGCGGCGGTGCCGAGAACCTGGCGCAGCTTACGCACCGGTCGCACGAAATGCCACGCCAACAGGGCTGCAGAGACAAAGCTCGCCAGCATGGCTAATACTACCGACATCCAGGGAAAGCGTATTCCCGGCGGGGGTGCCAGCTTGTCATGGGGCGAAGCTGGCTCCATGCCCGTCATCGGCCCGTCCGTCATCGGCGAATCTTTGCCTCCCGGCGGTGGCTCGCGGCGGCCGCGCTCGACGAACAGCAGCCAGGTGCCGGCGGCTTCGGATGCAACCATGCGCACCGCTCCAGCGTCGAGACCTTGTTCGTGCAATCTTCTGGCAGCGTTCAAGACGGCGGCATCAACTTGACGGCCGAGCAAATCCCCATCCTCGGCATTCACCGCGAACACTTTTTCCCGCCGTTCCTTTTGCAGCAGCTCAGCCACGGCAACCGTGCCGCCATACCGGAAAGCGACTTCAGCGCCGTCAAGAATGCTACGGGCTGGTGGGCCGAGTTCGAGGCTTTCGGCATGGCGTGCCTGACTGCGATCTTTGATCCAGATGGCGCTCCCTGTAACAAGAATCGCAGCCACCTGGGCGAACCAGATCGCAAGGAAGAATTTCCAGAACAGGTGACTCAAGGCTTTTCCCTGATTAACAAAAAACCCTGCCGGTTCACGGTATGAATGCAGGAGCGGCCATCCGGCAGCGTACCAAGCTTATGACGCAAACTGCTCATGTGTACGTCGATATTCCGGTCAAACTTCGCTAGTGGCCGGCCAAGCGCCCTTTCTGACAGTTCGTTCTTGCTGACCGTCTTGCCGGGGTTGAGCATTAGGACTTCAAGCAGATTGAACTCGGTGCCAGTGAGTGCCACTGGCTTGCCAGCCCAAGCGACTCGGCGCTGTCCCGGCCACAATTCAAGCGCACCGTACACAAGCATGCTGGCCGGTTCTTCATTGGATTGCACTTGGGTTCGCCGTAGAATTGCGCGGATGCGGGCGCTCAATTCGCGCGGCGTGCATGGCTTGGATACATAATCATCCGCTCCCAGTTCCAGGCCGAGGATTCGGTCGGTGTCGTCGCCCTTTGCGGTGAGCATCAGCACCGGTAATTGACTCTGCTGGCGCAGCAGCCGCAAGGTCTCGATGCCACTGTGACTCGGCATCATTACGTCCAGCACGGCAATGTCGTGGTGGCCACTCAAAGCGGCCGTTAGTCCCGCCTGCCCGTCATGCTCCGCATGCACGCAAAATCCGTCGTGCTGCAGGTAATCCTGAAGCATGCTCATCAGTTCAATATCGTCGTCGATCAGCAGTACGCTGGCCATATCTTGCACCTGCCATCCATTGCTTGGATCATACCGTCGACTGCGGAAGAACATCCGGCGGGTACTCTTTCTTTGCGGAACTTTACATTTCCTTTGCAGCACTTAACAAAGGCTTGTCGCACCATTGCAAATGGTTGCACGAGTAACCCCGCATCCGGCAGAAGTAGGCAACAGGTGCTGAACCTTCGTCAGGCGCTTCTGCGGCGAAAGGCCAATGGTACACTTCAAGCGCTTTGAGTTCAGGTGTTCAATATTTTTTCATCGCAAGAAAACAGTATTAGCGCAGCTATAACTGCGCAGACAAAAACTCAATGTTTCATGGTGTGCTTTGCGACGGCCAGATGAACAAACCGATTTTGCTTGTTGAACATGCTCCGAACGATATCGAATTCGCTTTGCGTGCATTACACCAATGCGGCGTAACCAATGACATCATCGAGCAAACGATGGAGAAGCGGCGCGCGATTACCTTTTCTATCGTAAACAATATCGGCATGCGCCATCCGGCAACTCTTGCCTGATTTAGCTGGATTTGAAAACGCCGGCTGTTGACGGCATAGAAGTGCTCATCACGATAAGGGCCACGCCGACACTGGCGTCGATGCTGGTAGTGGTTTTGACAGGATGGCGATGGAAGCGGATATCGAAAGAGCCGTTTCGCTGGGCATTAAAGAGTACATCGTCAAGCCGATGGATAGACAAGAGTATGTAAAGACAATGTGCGGCTTGGCATCCCGGTTCATCAAGCATTCATCTGGCGCGCCGCTGACAACGGTTCTCGCCATTGGTCCAGACTATTCCAAAGCGCAATGAGCAAGCCGATCTTCATCATCGTCATAGGCCAGTTGTTCGGCGTATCGCTATGGTTCAGTGCGAACAGTGCCGCTGATGACTTGACCAGGTTGTGGGAGCTAAGCCCTGCCGATATCGGATGGCTGACCAATGCGGTGCAGGCCGGCTTTATCGTAGGGACATTGTCATTCGCGTTCAGCGGCCTCGCCGATCGCTATTCCGCAAGCCGGATATTTGCACTGTGCAGTGTACTGGGGGCGATATTCAACGGCATGTTCGCATTATTCAGCACAGGTTTTGAGTCGGCAATGTGGCTGCGCTTTGGAGTAGGGCTGTCGTTGGCGGGAATATATCCCATCGGAATGAAGCTGATTCTTACCTGGAATCCCCAGGCGGCAGGCCGCAATCTTGGAATGTTGCTGGGCATGATGACGTTGGGGACGTCCTTGCCGTACGCGATACGGATGGCAGGAGCTTCATTCCACTGGCAAATCGTCATCCTGATCTCTTCCGTTCTCGCGCTTGCTGGTGCGTTGATGGTCGCTCTGCTGGGTGAAGGGCCTTACCTGAAGCGAAAATCTCCAAAAGCAGCGGGCATCAACGCCAATGTCATGAAAGCCTTTCACGTTCCCGAATTCCGTGCTTCTGCATTTGGGTACTTTGGGCATATGTGGGAGTTGTATGCCTTCTGGACTGTCGTGCCGCTATTGCTGGCCTCGTTCATCGCAGACGGCACTTCCGAATCGACACGGGCAATATCCGGATGGGCCTTCGCCGTGATTGGCGCCGGTGCGATTGGTTGCATCGCGGGCGGAATGCTTAGCCAGCGCATCGGTAGTGCGCGTGTCGCATGGTGGGCGCTATTCACATCAGGGTTAATGTGCTTGCTATACCCATTGATTCAGGATCTGCCGGCGTACTGGAAACTTGTACTGCTGTTGATATGGGGTATGGCGGTGGTTGCGGACTCGCCGCAGTTCTCAGCCATGTCCGCCAAAGCATGTCCTTCAGATCTGATCGGCGGCGCGTTGGCGATACAGAATAGTTTGGGATTTCTGCTAACGACGTTCTCGATATTCATTGCCACAACAGCCTTCCCGTACATGGGAAGCAAGGTGGCCTGGCTGCTGCTGCCGGGGCCAGTGATCGGCTTGGTCAGTATGCGCCGGCTCTTGAAACCATCGACATCGCAGATGCAGGTGTGATCGTGCACAACATGCCGGCGTCTTGCGATGTAGACGTACATCGACATCTTGATGTCGTCATAACATCTGATGACCGCAACATCGCAACCTGTGCGCTTTTTCGGAAGCTTTCGAAACAGTCTTTAGTGACCCCCGTCCTGCTTTCTGCCGATGTTATGTCGGTTTTGGATTAATAGCAGTCTATAGGGAAGGGCAGCAATCCGCAGAAGCGGACATCTAGCCTTGATATTTAATCGCTTCGACAAACGCTGAAAAAGCGGGTGATGCCTGGCGTCTGTTGGGATAGTACAGATGGTACCCCTGAAAATACGGGCACCAGTGGCTCAAAACCTGTTTGAGTCGGCCGTCAGCCAGATAGGGAGCGGCCAGTTCTTCTGGGACGTAAGCCAGACCAATGCCATCCACCGCAGCATTGAGGACGTGCATGATGCTGTTGAAAACGAGCTGCCCTTCGACCCTTACGGTGAATGCCTTGCCATTTCTTTCGAACTCCCACGCATAAATCGCACCGGACGGCCTGTGCCGGATATTGACGCAAGCATGCCTGGTTAGATCATGCGGCGACTTTGGTGCGGGATACCGGTCGAAATATGCCGGAGATCCCACAACGACCAATCGCCAATCCGGCCCGATACGAACGGCGATCATGTCTTTGCTGATCGCTTCGCCCAGGCGAATGCCGGCATCAAACCGCTCCTCGACAACATTGGTGAACCCGTAGTCCACATAGAACTCCAGCGTTATGTCGGGATAGTCCTGCAGGAACCGCGCCAGCATTGGCCGCAGGCACAATTCGATCTGATCGTCCGTACACGTAATGCGGATCGTCCCCCGCGGCTTGTCCCGCAATTCACCCAGCGCTTCAACCTCTGCTGCGATCTGATCGAATAGCGGAGCGATCGAGCGCATCAATCGTTCTCCTGCTTCCGTAGGCGCCACGTTGCGGGTCGTACGCGCCAGCAGGCGTACGCCCAGTCGTTCTTCGAGCGCCCTGATCGTATGACTCAGTGCGGATGGGGTAATGCCGAGCCGGTCAGCGGCTTTGGTAAAGCTTTGGTCTCGCGCCACGGCCAGAAAGGCTTGCAAGTCGTTAACTTTGGTGTGTGCCATTGCTGAAATTTTCTCACAAGTACATGAAGATTGTGCCCGCTAATCAAAAGCTCATGAACTCGTCAAGATGGAGGCCTGATCTTCAAGCGAGCATCGACCATGAGCAGCACTCAAACTGCAGTTATCCATGCGGGCAACCGGCCCGCTCAGCGTCAAGCCGGCAATCAGCCCGCTTTCTGGAGCGGCGTATTTGCAATGACACTATGCGCGTTCGCGCTGGTGGCTTCCGAATTCATGCCGGTCAGTTTGCTGACCCCGGTTGCCGCCGATCTCCAGATCAGCGAAGGGCTTGCCGGCCAGGCAATTTCTGTTTCCGGCGCTTTTGCGGTGCTGACGAGCCTTTTCATATCGGCGCTTGCGGGCAAGGCAAGTCGCAAGTCCCTTTTGCTGGGAATGACGGGGCTCATGTTTCTTTCCGCGCCGATTATCGCCCTTGCGCCGAACTATGCGACGTACATGGCCGGCCGGGTGCTGCTCGGCGTGGCTATCGGTGGATTCTGGTCCATGTCTGCCGCTTCGGCGATGCGGCTGGTGCCCGCTGAGAAGGTGCCAAAGGCACTCGCCATCTTCAATGGCGGCAATGCGCTGGCAACGGTTGTCGCCGCTCCCCTGGGCAGTTATCTCGGCTCGGTCATCGGCTGGCGCGGCGCGTTTCTTTGCCTCGCTCCGATTGCGCTGCTGGCGTTTGTCTGGCAGTGGATGAGCCTGCCCTCCATGAAAGCCGAAGAACGGACGGCAGGTTCCGGCAATGTCTTCAAGCTGCTCAGCAATCCCCTGGTCGCCCCGGGCATGGCCGCAGTCAGCGTCTTTTTCATGGGGCAGTTCGCTTTATTTACTTATCTGCGCCCTTTCCTCGAAGCGGTGACTCGTGTCGACGTACCCACGCTGTCGATCATTTTGTTGACGATGGGCGTGGGCGGTTTCATCGGCACCATCCTGATCGGCGCGTTCTTGAAGCGAAGTTTTTACGGAACCCTGGTCGCCATTCCGCTCCTGATGGCCGTGATCGCCGTAACGTTGATTGCGTTCGGCAGTTCGGTTTCCGTCGCCGTGGCGCTTCTGGGTCTCTGGGGACTCGTTGCCACTGCAGCGCCAGTCGGCTGGTGGAGCTGGCTGGCGAGAACGCTGCCGGACAACGCGGAAGCGGGTGGCGGGCTGATGGTTGCAGTGGTTCAGCTCGCCATCGGGCTCGGGTCCATTGTTGGAGGATTGCTGTTCGATATGAGCGGCTACCAAAGCACGTTTTTCGTGAGTGCCGTTTTACTTCTGTTCTCGGCGTTCCTGGCTTTCATGGCATCGCGCGCGGAGCGCATCCGGAACGCATTTCATTTTTCAACGATCAAGTGAAGGAAGTACACATGAAGAAGCTCATTTCGTCGCTGGTGCTGGCTGCCAGTTCATTCTCGGTACTGGCTGCGGACATGCCCAATGGCGCAGACAATTTTTTCAAGAGCGATAAGGTGACCGTGCAAAAGGTGACGTTCAAAAATCAATACAGGATAAATGTCGCAGGGAACCTTTTCATTCCCAACAACATGTACCGGAACAGGATGAATCCTGCAATCATCGTCGGCCATCCCATGGGTGCCGTGAAAGAACAAAGCTCGAATCTGTATGCGGCAAAAATGGCGGAGCAGGGATTCGTTACCTTGTCCCTTGACTTATCCTTCTGGGGAGAAAGCGACGGCCAGCACCGGAACATGGCTGCTCCGGAGATCTTTTCCGAAGATTTCAGTGCTGCGGTGGATTTCCTGGGAACCAGCCAGTTTGTGGACCGGAATCGCATTGGCGTACTTGGGATTTGCGGAAGCGGCAGCTTTGTCATCAGCGCGGCCAAGATTGACCCGCGCATGAAAGCCATTGCGACAGTCAGCATGTATGACATGGGCGCTGCCAGCCGTCATGCACTCAACCACTCCCAAACCCTCGAGCAGCGGAAGAAAATCATCGCGGAAGCGGCGGAGCAGCGTTACGTGGAGTTCGCTGGTGGTGAAACACGATATACCGGCGGAACCGTGCATGAACTGAAGGACGATACGCATCCCATTCAGCGTGAGTTCTTTGATTTTTACCGCACCCCGAGAGGCGAGTTTACGCCAGGGGGTTCGTCACCGGCGCTGACGACTCATCCGACGCTGTCGAGCAACGTCAAGTTCATGAACTTCTACCCGTTCAATGACATAGAAACGATTTCGCCGCGTCCTATGCTTTTCATCACCGGTGACAGCGCCCACTCCAGGGAGTTTAGTGAAGATGCCTACAAACGGGCCGGGCAACCCAAGGAACTGCTCATTGTGCCTGGAGCTGGTCACGTTGATCTTTATGATCGGGTCAATCTTATTCCCTTCGACAAACTGGCATCGTTCTTCCAAGGCAATTTGAAGTAGGCGAATAAGAAACGAATAATGCATATGGACGCGGTTTGATCACTTGAAACCATTAAGGAAAAAACATGAAAGCCCTTGTTGTCCCACTGCTGCCGATCTGCCTGCTCTCAGCAAACGTCGCTCATGGTCAAAGCACTTCTGCGGGCAGCGCCGCTTCCGCGGACGCAAGCGCCAAACAATCACAGGCAATCATGCGCGCCGGTTCCCAGGCATCCAGCAAAGGACCAGCAGAATACGTTACCGGCAACGTCCATGTATCGCCTCTGTTTCCGGCGAATCCATCCACGCCGGTGAGTGGACATCATGTCAGCTTCGAGCCGGGTGCGCGGTCCGCATGGCATACCCATCCTGCCGGCCAGCATCTGATCGTTACAGCAGGTAAGGGTTGGACACAGGAATGGGGTGGATCGATTACCGAGATTCGCAAAGGCGATGTCGTCTGGTGCCCGCCGGGTGTGAAGCACTGGCACGGTGCATCGCCCACGTCAGCCTTGACCCATATCTCCTTGACTGGCACTGTCAATGGCAAGAATGTCGAGTGGCTGGAAAAAGTCAGCGACGAGCAATACCGTCAATGAGCGGAGAATCCCGATGAAAAGGAAAGAACTGGTCGTCCCGTTCGCGGTGTGCTTGCTGATCTCGTCCGCATTCGGGCAAGGACCGCAAGCAACGACCGCCCTGGGGACAACGCAAATGAAAACGCGCGAACATGCCCAGGCCGTATCGCCAGCGCTGGAACACTATGCAGAGACGCGTCTGCTGGGCGAGGTATGGAAACGACCGGACTTGTCATCCCGGGACCGCAGCGTCGTCACGGTCGCCGCTCTGATCGCTCGCAATCAGACAGCTGAAATGCCTTATTACTTTCACGTCGCATTGGAGAATGGTGTCAAGCCGGGCGAGCTGTCGGAAGTGATTACGCATCTTGCCTTTTATTCGGGCTGGGGCAACGCCATGGCGGCCGTCTCGGTTGCAAAGGAAGTCTTTGCGAAGCGCAGGATCAGTGCTGACCAATTGCCGGTCGCGATGCCCAGGCTGCTTCCGCTGAATGAAGCAATCGAAGCCGAACGTGCGGCCATGGTGGAAAAGCAGTTTGGCAATGTGGCGCCGGGCGTTGTTCACTATACGACTGACGTGCTGTTTCGCGATCTCTGGCTACGGCCGGATCTTGCACCGCGTGACCGCAGTTTGATCACGGTCAGTGCTCTCATCGCGTCGGGCCAGGTCGCGCAGATTCCCTTTCACCTGAACCGGGCAATGGATAGCGGCGTCACGCAGGCGCAGGCGTCGGAAGTCCTCACGCACCTGGCGTTCTATGTCGGCTGGCCGAACGTATTCTCGGCTCTTCCGGTCGCCAGGGAAGTGTTCGAGAAACGTCCTCGATGAGAACGCTGCTTTTTACCGCGTTCGCCGCCGCGATGACCGTCAGCCTTGCCGCGCATGGTGCAGCCGGGAGTCCTCCCGACAATCAAACGAGACCAGCAGCCACGGTCGCCAAACAGCCTATGACGACGCTAAAAATTCGAATCATGGTAGATGGGAAAGCGGTGATTGCCAGCCTTGCCGACAACCCGACAGCCAGGGATTTTTATTCCCTGCTCCCCTTGACACTGACCTTGAACGACTACGCGGCAACCGAGAAGGTGGCCTATCTTGCGCGGAAACTATCCGGCGATGGGGCGCCGGCAGGTGCCGAACCGGCAATGGGCGATATCGCTTATTACGCGCCCTGGGGAAACCTGGCGATTTACTACAAAGACTTTGCCTACTCGGATGGCCTGATCAAGCTGGGGACGATCGACGGCGGGATCGACGCTTTCAAGGCGCCGGGATCCCTGAAAGTCACGATCGAGGCGTCTGGTCCGTAGAGGCTACTTCCTGCCTGTGTGAATGAAGGCCCCGGCAATGTGAAATCAGGTCTACACGACGGACGTCGCGACTGCCGGTGAACAACAACCGGTCGGATCTCCGGCGACTGAAAATGAGCAATTGGGAAAGCACATCCCCAAAAATGCGCCGCAGATTGCTCATCCATGCATTCCATCGTCGACAGATTGCTACGATCTTTTCATCGAGCGATTCAATGACCTGCAATAGTGAGAGCTGAAGATTTGATGGCGATGTTTTTGACAAAAATCTGACGATGGCAGCCGGCCGGAAAAGGCGGCGGCGACGACATCCACTTTTTCCGCTCAGTTTGGTATTGTTCATTAATACCGTTGTGGGTTGAGCCTTAAGCCACCGAAATTGCACAAAGGAAACGCAGAAGATTGACTGGCTGATGATTGATGAGTGACATGGAGCAGGGATGACCAACAGCAGACGCGGGCCAGCTGCCAGGCCGTTTGGAACGGGCCGGATCATCTTCTGGCGTGGCGGCAGTTTGTGGATCGGCCATGCCGGCGAGGAAACCGGGTTCCACGAACATCACGCCATCCAAATCACGCTGACGCTGTCAGGCGACGCGGTGCGATTCCGCAGCCCTGGGCAGGGATGGGTTTTCCATGCGGCGGCCATCGTCGCAGCCCATCAATCCCATGCTTTCGAAGCGCGCGGAGAACTCGTCGCACTGGTGTTCGCCGAACCCGAGTCGCTGGAAGGCCGGGCGTTGCGTGAGCGCTATCCCGAGGGCGTCAGTGCGCTCGATGCCGGTGACCTCGCCGAGCAGGCCGTCCGTCTTGCCGCCTTGTATGCACAGGATGCCACCGATGACGAACTCGCTGATTGCGCACGGGCGGTAACAACCAGGCTTTCCTCCATTCACCTCTCTTCCGCCAAGCCGCTCGATAAGCGGATTATGCGTGCCATCGACATCCTCCGTGACCGAATTGCCGATACGGTCACGATGACCGAGATTGCCGAGGCTGTTCACCTGTCCCCGGGGCGGTTCCGTCATCTCTTCCTGCAGGAAACCGGCATACGTTTCCGCCCCTATGTGCTGTGGCTGCGCCTGGAGGTCGCCGTCGCGTTGTATGGCGCCGGCAGCAGCCTGACAGACGCTTCCCACGCGGGGGGCTTTGCCGATTCTGCCCATTTCTCCCGTACGTTCAAGCGGATGTTTGGCGTGACGGCGATCGGCGTACAGCGCGTCTAGCAGGTCCCAGGCCCGGGATTGCTCCCACGCCGGCCCCCATCCTTCCTGCTATATCCACCACCGGCGGACGTTCAGCGTGCCGTTCATGATTAGCCGTTTCGTTCAATCCGCAACGGGGAAGCGATCCTACACTGGCATCTCATCTTCAACAAAAGGAGAAACACCATGAATGCCACTACCCCAACCCCAACCCTTTGCCGCTGCACCGACTGCCCAGGTCGGGACTGCGCCTGTGGCTGCCAGAGCCCCGCGACACAGCAAGCTGCCCAGGATGCCGGCTGCGCCTGCGGCCCGCAGTGCGACTGCGGTCCCGCATGTGCCTGCACGCGGAAGTAAGGACTGTCGCCGGCTTCGTGCAACGCAGAAGCCGGCGGCAACGTCATGCCATTCGCTGATCAAATCAAGCCAACACAGGAAATCCACGCCATGCTTCGACCATTTCTTTTCCCGCTAGCGTTCACGGTACTCGTTTCGTTGTCCGCATGCGTGTCACCACCGTCGGGACTGAACCTTGCACTGGACCGCCCGACGGCCGACGAAAAATACCATATCGCCATCCGTCCGCTCGCCGAGCCGGTCACCATCAACAAGATCCACGCCTGGGAAGTCCGGCTGCGCACGCCATCAGGCGAGCCGGTGTCGGATGCGAAGATCGGCGTCGGTGGCGGCATGCCCCAGCATGGACATGGTTTTCCGACGCAGCCGCGCGTCACGAAAGACCTGGGCAACGGCCGCTATCTGCTCGAGGGCATGAAATTCAGCATGCCGGGATGGTGGGAAATCAGGCTGACGGTCGACACCCCGTCGGGCACCGATGAAGTGAAGTTCAACACGATCATCGGGACCCGTGCCGCGCCGCCGATGGCGGCAACGGACACGGCGCAACGCTGAGCCGGTCACATCATGAAACCTGCAACGAGCTGGATGATTGCACTGATCGGCGGGGCATTGCTGACTGGCGCTGCGCTGGCCAACCCCTTTGGCATGAAGGCCGTCGACGGCTGGAATGCGGCAGAGATTGCCGTCCTGTCTTCGATGCGCCTGTCCGAACTTGCGCCTGCACCGGTCGATCCGTCGAATGGCCATGAGTCGTCACAGGCCGCCGTCAGCCTCGGGCAACGCATTTTCTTTGACCGCCGCTTCAGCGGCAACAGTGCCGTGTCCTGCGCGAGCTGTCATCAGCCGGATCGGCAATTCCAGGACGGTCGCCCGCTCGGAATTGGCATGGGCACCGGCGCCCGGCGCACCATGCCGGTGGTTGGGGCAGGATACAGTCCTTTCCTGTTCTGGGACGGCCGCAAGGACAGCCTTTGGTCACAGGCACTGGGTCCGCTGGAGGATCCGGCCGAGCACGGCGGAAACCGGTTAGCCTATGCGCATGCGCTCAAGGCGCACTATCGTGCAGATTATGAAGCCGTATTTGGTCCTCTGCCGGACCTCGCTGGGTTGCCGAAAGAAGCCAGCCCGCTTGGGACGCCGGGACAACGGACTGCATGGAACAGTATGCGCGACGATGCCCGCCGTGAAGTGTCAAGAGTGTTCGCCAACATGGGCAAGGCGCTTGCAGCCTACCAGAAGACCTTGCAGTTTCGCCCGTCAAGGATGGACCGCTACGTCGACGGCGTGATCCGGCGCGATGAAACCGCATCCCAGCTTCTCGGTCCGTCCGAAAAAAGCGGGCTGCGCATCTTCATCGGGAAAGGGCAGTGCATCACCTGCCACAGCGGCCCGCTCCTGACCGACCAGCACTTCCACAACACCGGGATTGCCCCGCGCACAGCCGGCCAGCCCGACCCGGGCCGCCGTGCCGCACTTGCGAAGGTCATGAATGACGAATTCAATTGTCTCGGAAGCTTCAGCAGCGCCCGGCCGGAGCAGTGCGAAGAATTGCGATTCCTTGCCCAGGATGACCATGCCATGGAGGCCTCGTTCAAGACACCGAGCTTGCGAAATGTCGCCTTGCGTGCGCCTTACATGCATGCCGGGCAGGTGCCATCGCTCGACGCAGTCGTCCGTCACTACGCCAGGGCACCGGTAGCGGCGGCCGGACATAGCGAGCTCAAACCGTTTGCCTTGTCCGAGCAGGAAGTTCGTGATCTCGTGGCATTTCTCGGCGCACTGACCGGCGACGCCGAGGCGGCTCCGCGCTAATCGACATGGGGCGCCGGGGCAGCCCTCGGTATTGCGTTCTATCGTATGTTCAGGGAGGATGGATGTGAATCCGGCATTGAAGGCGGCATTCGAAAATGAAATGGCATCAGCAGGGCGCTTCATCCGCGCCGGGTCTCTGGATCGGGCGATGCGGCATCTGGAGCGCGCCCATGTGCTGGGACAGGGCGAGGTCATACCGCATGTCCGCACGCATTGGGGCATGTTGAGCATAGCGCTCAAGCGCCGTGCTCCCGGCGAGGGACTTGGGCAGGCCGTCCGGATCGTTCTCGGTGCACTGGGTTCGGCAGTGGGCATGGTCCCCGTCGGGAATACGGGTGGCACCAACATCAGCATGTTTGCGCGCCTGCCAATCGATCCTGAACTGGCCGTGTTGATCGAGCAGGACCGGAGCGGGCAATGAAGCGCGCATAAATGATGTTTGACATCCGGCCAGTCAGCCAAGTCCCGCCTTACAAATAAACCAAGAGGCAACAATGGATTACCTTATTGGACTCGTTCTGGCCGTTGCGGCATGCGGGGCAGCCAGACTAATCGGTTTTGACCGGGAGCGCGTGTTTTACCCCACCATGCTTGTTGTGATTGCGACCTACTATGTTCTGTTCGCGGTAATCGGCGGAGACGGAAGGACACTGTCACTTGAATCAATAATCGCCAGTGCTTTCATAGGAGCCGCAGTAGCCGGATTCAGGTCTAATCTCTGGATCGTTGTTGCGGCTTTGGCCGGCCATGGTATTTTCGACTTCATGCATCACCAATTTTTACGCAATGATGGTGTTCCTGTCTGGTGGCCGGGGTTCTGCCTGGTATTCGACGTCATCGCAGCGATATTCTTAGGCGTGCTTTTGCTCAAGCGCTCCGACCTGGCCACTGGTAAGGGCACCGACGAGCAGCGCCTGTTACCATAGACCTTATGGGCAATATGACTTTAAGGAAGCTTCACGGGTTGTCTGCACTGCTTCTCGCAGCCTATGCATGCATCCATATCGCCAACCATCTCGTCGGCATGGTTGGCGTTGACGCTCATATTGCATTCATGCGCGCCTTTCGTTCCGTGTACCGCATTCCCGTCGTGGAGGCGGCGCTTTTCGCCGCGGTTTCCTTCCAGATCTGCAGCGGGCTTGTTTTTGTCGTGCGTGGCTGGAGAGTGCGCGAGGGCGTTGTTGCATGGCTTCAGGCCGGCTCGGGAGCGTATCTCGCATTCTTCCTGCTCAACCATGCTGGTGCCGTGCTGGTCGGTCGTGCCGTTCTGAACCTGGACACCAATTTTTACTTCGCGGCGGCAGGCTTTCATGTGCCGCCATTCCAGTTTGTCTTTGCACCCTACTATTTTCTGGCCGTGCTATCCCTGTTCATCCATCTCGGCTGTGCATTGCACTGGCATCTGACGGGAAGGGCGGTGCGTATGTATGCCGTGGCCGTGTCCATGGTTGTCGGTTCTGTAGTGTCGCTTCTCATCGTCCTCATACTTGCAGGAGCGTTTTATCCTGTGCAAATACCTGCCGAGTACAAGGCAACATACGGCGGGAAACCCTGACCGGATGTTCGGCGCGGACACGCGCGGCAGGGCAGGCCGCTTCGCAAACCTGCCGAATTTAATTGACCAGGAGCCTCAGCCACCTCGCGGTTTTGCCAGTCCCGGCTCCCAGTCCGGGCGACTGGGTGACCGATCCGATACAGGGACGAGTTGAGCAATGCCGAAAGCGAGTTCGGCAACCAGAAATCCAATCAGGATAGGATGCGCTCCCATCGCAAGCGCATAGCTTTGCCAGGCTGCGAACAGGAATCGACCGGCGGCGTCATAGCGGCCGTAGCGCTGCTGCGTGTCCCGCAGGCGCAGAATCGCCCAGACGGTGACGATGGACCCGAGCAGATTTGCCATCAGCATATGCTCGGGTGCAAACGGCGGCAGACCGCCCGGCAAGCCAAGCAAGCCTATCAGCGCATTCAGTCCGCCATGTATCGCGGTAAAAGTCCACGGCGTTGCGAAGCCGATGGTCACTACCAGGTCATACCATGCACTGGCGCGCACAATTTTCAGATAACTCGCCGGTCCGATCATTTTTCTTCCTTGTTGGGGTATTGTTGACAGATGAAACGAGCTTAAAGCCTGGAGTGCACTCCAAGGTCAAGTACATTTTTCGGAGAGCATGAATATGAGGATCGGTGATCTCGCACAAGCAACCGGCGTCAGCTGCGATACCTTGCGGTTCTACGAAAAGCGCGGCCTTGTCCGGGCTGTTCGGGAAAGTAACGGCTATCGGTGCTATGCGTCCGAAAGCGTGCAACTGGTCATGTACATACGCACCGCACAGAAGCTGGGTTTCAGCCTGGCGGAAATTGGCGAGAACCTGCCATCCGTATGGAATGCGGAAAATTCCGATATCGCGGTGGCTGATTTGCTTTCGCAGAAGGTAAAGACAATTGATGAACGGATTGCGGAACTGAAACGATTGAGAAAAGAATTGCTGCTACGGGTCGCGCAGATATGTCCGTTGGCGCAATCCTGAAGTGATGCGCAGTGTGCTGGCATCGATGTATGCCGTCCGCGGTGCGCGATTCAAGTATTTATGCGCCTATGTCTCTCGACGAATTTAAGAGGCAAAAAGCCTTCTCTCACTGAAACACGGAACTGCCCGAAGCCCATTTCCAGTTATAAGGGGCACTTTGTTTAATTTTTGGTTATGAGAAATAGATGATGGAACAGCAAAAGCTTTGGGTTGAACCAATAGGAAGCATTATCGTGGCACGGATGCGTGGCGCATGCACCGAAGAGATGCTGAGCGAATGTCAAGAACGGGTGTTGGCTCTGGCCAAGGACACTCAGCAGGTTAAGGTGCTGTATGACGCCTTGGAGATGGAAACGCCAGACGTTGACCTCGTACTCATGCAGCAAAGACTGGAAGCAGATACCAAGGACAAGCTCGGCGCTGTCCCGCTCCGCAAGGCCATTCTCGTACCAAACAGCCGCCTTGCTTACTTGGCCCGAATTGCTTTTGGCGCAGCCGGCGAAGGGGATTACCGGGTTTTCTATAACGATATGGCGCAAGCCATCCTGTGGCTGGAAGATCGAAAGTGAGATGAGTTCGTTCAGATCATAGGTCTCTGTTCTTTGCCGATGCCGCTACATCAAAGCCAATTCAGAACTATCTCGTGGGCGGTCAATAGAGGCTCCCGATGTATCCGACTGCCACGCGCTTCTCATCGCAACCAATAGTTTCCGAAAGTTGCGAGAGATCTGATGCTTTCTCGGCGCCGGAACCGGCCTGGCAGATTCTCTACAAATTTCGGCAGATTGTCGCAAGACCGTCAGGCCTTATTTCCCTACACTTGATGCCTGCTGGCGGATGCAGCTTACCTTCCGCCAGAAAACGTTTGCATCTCGTGACCGACCTATGACAACCAATACAGCAGTCCATAACGCAGCGATCGCTTCCGCGGCTCCGGCCGCAGCAGAACACAAAGGAACCTTTTTTGCTCGCATCGTCGGGCTGGCCGCGTTCGCCCACTTGTTGAACGACTTGATCCAGGCGATGCTGCCTTCCATCTTTCCGATGCTGAAGACGCAGTTTTCGCTCAGCTTCGGCGAGATTGGAATGATTGCACTGACCTATCAGGTCACGGCTTCTCTCTTGCAGCCATGGGTCGGCCTGTACACCGATAAACACCCCAAGCCTTACCTGCTTCCCTGCGGAATGATGGTGACTTTTCTGGGCATAGTGCTTCTGGCGACTGCCGGCAGTTACCCCATGCTGCTACTCGCCGCTGCGGTGGTCGGTATCGGTTCCGCTACTTTCCATCCAGAAGCATCGCGCGTGGCCAGGATGGCGTCCGGCGGTCGATTCGGTACTGCGCAGTCGACATTCCAGGTCGGCGGCAATGCCGGTTCGGCAATCGGTCCGTTGCTCACCGCGGCCATCGTCATCCCGCACGGACAGTCTGCGGTTGCCTGGTTCGTGATCGCGGCAATGGCCGCCATCGCCGTTCTGTTCCGACTCACTGGATGGACGCTTGCACACGGACACGCCCAATTAAAAGGGCTGGCGCGCAACCAGAAGGAAGGGCTCAGCCGCACCGGTGTCATTCAAGCCATCGTGGTCATTTGTATCCTGATGTTCGCAAAGTTCGTGTATATCGCGCTGTTCACAAACTACTTCACCTTCTACCTGATGCAACGGTTCGGGCTTGGCGTACAGCAAAGCCAGATGTTCCTGTTCATTTTTCTGGCGTCGGTAGCCATCGGTACCTTTGCAGGCGGTCCGGTGGGCGACCGCATCGGCCGCAAGGCTGTCATCTGGATTTCATTCCTGGGTGTTGCGCCGTTTGCCCTGGCCCTGCCGTACGCCAACTTGCTCTGGACGGCTGTACTGGCCAGCATGATTGGCCTGGTGATGTCCTCGGCATTCGCTGCACTCGTCGTCTACGCCCAGGAAGCAGTACCGGGCCGTGTCGGCCTGGTGTCCGGATTGATGTTTGGACTGATGTTTGGCATCGGCGGCATTGGCGCTGCCGGTCTGGGACAACTGGCCGATGAATACGGGATTGTCTGGGTCTACGGTGTTGCTTCGTTCCTGCCACTTCTGGGTTTGGCTACCGCTTTCCTCCCGCGTACCCGCAGGTAAATGAGCGGCCGGCAGAGGAGGGCTGCAATCGGTTGGAAGCGAACGTCAGCCAATGCCTGGCCTCGATCCGAAGCGGACCCAATCCTCAGCCGTAGCAGAAATGGAATTTGCACCGATACCTGCGCAGGTCAAACTCGCTTGGTGTGACGCACCGGGCTATCGGGACTCTTGTGTAAAACGTGTGAATCCGTCCAGGAACTGTTGAAGCTGGTCCTTGATCGCTTGATCCGTCATATTGCCCTGGTCGTCAAACACCTGCTGGGCGCGGGAGACCATCAGGCGACCGCCAAACCATGGACGGGTGCCCAATGTGCGCAGTACCGGCAGCCAGGCATTCTGGCTCAGAATCGTCCCGAATCCTCCTGGTGAGGCGCCTATGACGGCGACCGGCTTGCCACCAAACACACGCTTGATGTCCGCCGGCGGGCGTGACAGCCAATCGATGGCATTTTTGAGTACCCCAGGCATGGAATTATTGTATTCCGGCGTGGAGATGAGTAGCCCGTCAGCATGTGCAATCAAGTCTTTCAGCACCGATACCGGCAACGGAATACCGTCTTGCGCCTCAAGGTCGCCGTTATATAAAGGGATGTCGGAGATGTCCCCGATGATGAGTTCGGTTCCCTGGGGAACAAGCGCCGCTGCTGCCTGCAGCAAGGCGGTATTGTAGGAAGCCTTGCGCAAGCTTCCGGAAATGCCCACGAGCTTTGTCATATACTTCTCCTATAAGTGCCGCCTGATTTGCCGAATCGAAATCAATGAACAGTACGATGAATTTACCGAGGACTTGGTGATTTTGGCTGACGATGGTTTTATTTGAACGATCAGCGCGAGTCGTCATTCTCCGAGAATAAATTAATGAACACTGCATTCGGATCATCCGACATTGGTCTGCAATCATTAACGGTAGCGCTACGCGATCTGCATAAAAACCTCGTTCAGGTTGTAAAAGCGGAGCGCGAAAACGCGTTGATGACGCACATCGATGCGGGGCAGTTGCTTCAGCTTCTCACAAAAGATCCGCATTTTGACTGGCTACACGAGTTGAGCGAATACATGGCAAGGCTGGATGAACTGCTCGATGCGAATGACATATCGCAGGAAGAACAGCGAGAAATCCTTTCCCAAGCGAACGCGTTGATTATGCCGGCAGAAGGCAATGAATCCGCTTTCTACCGGCGCTACGTCAGCTATTTGCAGCATCATCCGGATCTGACGATGGCGCACGCGAACGTGCGCAGGATAATCGTCGCACTATCTCCGGATAGCCAAGGCAGCACTCCTTAAAACGGCAGATCGAACAACAGGATTTCCGCATTTTCCGCTTGCGACAATGTGACTGCCGTTTCCCCACTGATCTTCAGCGCATCGCCCGTCGACAGCGGTATGCCGTTCGCATTCAGATCGCCCCGAATCACATGGACATAAGCGGTGCGACCCTCCTCCAGGGCATGCGCAATTTCGTCACCGGCATTCAGAATCGACGCAAAAACGAGCGCGTCCTGGTGAATGACGACCGAGTCGCCGCGACCATCGGGCGAAGCGATCAGGCGCAACCTGCCTTGCTTGGACTCGGGCGTGAAATGCTTTTCCTCATAGCCCGGTGCAATCCCCTTGACGTTCGGCTCAATCCAGATCTGCAGGAAGTGTAGCGACTCCGCCTTCGAGTGATTGAACTCGCTATGCGTCACGCCGGTGCCCGCGCTCATGCGCTGTACGTCACCATACCGCAATACCGAGCCGGTACCCATGCTGTCCTTATGTTCAAGAGCACCATCCAGCACATACGAAATGATCTCCATATCCCGATGCCCATGCGTACCGAAACCACGCCCCGGCTGCACACGGTCCTCGTTGATCACAAGCAATGGACCGAAACCGGTGTGCTCCGGATCGCGGTAGTATCCAAATGAAAAGCTGTGTTGCGACTGCAACCAGCCATGGTTCGCATTGCCACGGTCTTCACTTCTTCGTACTTGGTACATACTACGTCCTTTCTTCTCGTTGATTCGATTATGTCGAACGTCATTGACATGCCCAGCGGCTCGACCTGCCTTAGCAGATACCTCTGTATTTCGCTGCATGAATTCAGTATAGAGGGATCGCCAGGAAAGAAAAAACGGAAAATTTACCTATCTACTATCGAAATTTTCGAATGCTTAGACTAAGCCTGGATGCTCTTGAGATCATGGATGCTATCGACCGGCGCGGCTCGTTTTCCGCAGCCGGCAAGGAACTCTTTCGCGTGCCATCGACTATTTCCTATACCGTCGCCAAGCTGGAGGGCGATCTGGGTGTGCAGCTCTTCGAACGCATCGGACCGAAGGTGACATTGACGGCCGCGGGCAAGGAATTGCTCAATGAAGGACGGCATTTGTTGAAGGCTGCGTCCGATCTGGAATGCCGTGTACGGCGTGTGGCGTCGGGCTGGGAAACGGAATTCACGATCGGCATGGATTCGGTCATCTCGCCGACCCTGCTGCTCGACGACGTCCACGCGTTTTGCCAGGTGGCGGACCAGACACGACTACGGATTGTAAGCGAGTCATTGTCGGGAACGTGGGAGGCTTTGCTGGATCGTCGCGTCGACATGCTGATTGGTGCGGCAGGCGACGGGCCTTCCGGTGGCGGTTATACGGCAGAACCTATCGCAACCATCCGCTTCGTGTTTGCGGTTGCGCCTTCTCATCCTTTGGCACAGGTGAAACGCCCGCTTGGCAAGGACGATCTGCAAGCCCATCGCGCCATTTCGGTCATGGACTCGGCACGTCGCCTACCGGCACGTACTGTCGGCCTGATCTTCGGACAGGAGACGCTGGCCGTGCCGGACATGCGCGCCAAGTACGAGTTTCAGGTGGCCGGACTCGGATTTGGATTTCTGCCCGAAAGCTATGCACGAGATGCCATCAACGCGGGATTGCTTGTCGAGAAGAAAGTGAAAGAGCCCAAACCGGATGAAACTTTGTATTTGGCCTGGAGGACGGGCGAGGATGGCGCAGCATTGAAGTGGTGGATTCAGCGCATGCATGAACGTAGGCCATTCGACTAGAAGGCGCCACTCAAGCTGAAAGAAATCTGGGCCATACGCATCCGTTTGCAACCGGCTGAACGAATCAACCAGGCAGTACGCTCGCATTGTCGGGAGCCGGGTGAAGCTCTCGCGCATAGCGGACATCGAGTCAGTTGGGATTTGTCGAACAGCGCTTTCGATCTGGTGGATTCGATCCACCAGCGAAACGTTCAGGCGCCGCAAAACACATCAAGCCAGAAGGCCTGCCACGCCGAAAAATCTTCGAATTTTCAGGCACTTAATACCGGGTCTGCTCGCCTGTGCCGCCGTTGGCACATTCGATGCTCAGTCGTCACCGGGCACGCAATTTAATCTTGCTCACTTCCGACAAATCTAGCTGTTTCAGGAGAACCATCATGGAAACGTTGACAATCAAAGACCTGACGGTCATCGAAGTATCAGAACGAAATGAAGACGAGTCTGTTCGCTTGCTATCGAGTGAGGAGATGAGGCGCGTGCACGGCGGCAGAGCTATAAGCGTTCTGGTTGACGGCCGGCCCGGCGGAGTCGTGGATGATTTCGCACTAAATATGGAGATCTTCAAAGGCAACATCGAAGTAAAGGTTGTGTAGCCCTCTATCCGGATGTGGCTGAGCGCGGCGAGGGATGGTCTCGCGCCGCGTTCACGCCAGTTGTCATGGTATGGCTTTGCGTGTGACCGGATTAAGCCTATTGGCCGACTGCCACCAATGTCCGCTTCCGGGCCGATTGCCGTCCTTCCCACCGGTCGCTTTCAACCCAAAGCGGACAAAGGTGTAAACGCGTTAGCGGCTTGCGTATCGCCGGTGAAACCCGAACTGCCAACTCACAGCCTCCGGAAATTCGATCAATGCGATCTCCGAAGCCGCAATGCATTGGTGATGACAGAAACGGAACTCAAACTCATCGCCAATGCAGCGATCATGGGCGAAAGCAATTGACCCGTCACTGGATAGAGCAACCCTGCGGCGATTGGGATGCCTATGGCGTTATAGATGAAGGCAAATCCCAGGTTTTGCCGCATATTCCTGACCGTTTCAACCGACAGTTGCCGCGCGCGCGCTATCGCACGCAAATCGCCTTTCACCAGCGTCAGGTGGGCACTATGGATGGCAACATCGGTTCCAGTACCCATCGCGATACCCACGTCCGCCTTGGCCAGAGCCGGTGCATCATTGATGCCATCGCCCGCCATGGCCATCCGCTTGCCTTCGGACTGAAGTCGGTTCACAAGCGCGAGCTTGTCTTGGGGCTTGACCTCACCATGGACTTCCGAGATGCCCAGCTTTGCTGCGACCGACCTGGCTGTCGTCAATCCGTCTCCAGTCGCCATGACGACGACAAGGCCGGCATCTTTGAGCATCTGGAGTGCTTCCCTTGTCGTTGCCTTGATTGGATCGGAAACAGCGATCAGTCCAAGCAACTGCTCCTCGGCTGCCAGATACATCACGCTTGCGCCTTCACTGCGCATCGCTTCCGCCTCCTTCTGCATACCATGCCAGTCGACCTTATCAGTTTCCATCAAGGCGGTATTGCCAAGGGCGATGCGATGACCATTGATGGTGCCGCGTACACCAATACCGCTCGACGACTCAAACTGCTGCGGCTTGAACAAATCAATATTCCGCTTGCGTGCCTCGGCAACGATCGCTTGCGCCAGCGGATGCTCGCTTCCCTGATCAATGCTGGCTGCAATCTGCAATACCTGGTCTTCTGCAAAACCAGGCGCAGCGACTACACGGTCAAATGCCGGCTTGCCCTCCGTCAGCGTTCCTGTCTTGTCAACGATGATGGTGTCGATTTTGCGCATGTCTTCGATGGCAGATGCATCGCGGAACAAGATGCCCTGCGTCGCTGCGCGGCCCGTTGCCGCCATGATTGACATGGGTGTCGCCAGGCCCAAGGCACATGGACAGGCGATAATCAACACGGCAACCGCATTGACAAAACCGTACACCCAGCTCGGCTCCGGCCCCCAGAATCCCCATGCAAGCAAAGTCAGCAGGGCCAGTACTATCACAATCGTGACAAAGTACCCGGCAACGGTGTCCGCGAGACGCTGCATTGGCGCCCTGGACCGCTGGGCCTGCGCTACCATCTGGACGATCTGGGACAGCATTGTTTGCGAGCCCACCTTGTCAGATCGCATGACAAGGCTTCCACTGGTATTCAATGTGGCGCCAATGACCTTGTCACCGGCTCGCTTGGTGACTGGAACGGGCTCGCCAGTAAGCATCGATTCGTCGATTGCGCTTTCCCCGTCGATGACAGTACCGTCAACAGGGACCTTTTCGCCGGGACGAATACGCAGCGTGTCGCCAGTATGGACGTGATTGAGAGGGACATCTTCCTCCGTGCCGTCAGGGCGAATACGACGCGCGGTCTTAGGGGCCAGGCCCATCAGTGACTTGATCGCGGCGGATGTCTGGGAACGGGCGCGCAACTCCAGTATCTGCCCCAGCAGCGTCAATGAGATGATGACCGCAGCCGCCTCGAAATAGACACCCACCCGGCCATCGTGGTTCATGAATGACGGCGGAAACAGTTGCGGAGCGACGGTTGCAACGATGCTGTAGCCATAAGCCGCCATGACGCCGAAGCCGATCAGCGTCCACATATCGGGACTCCGGTTGGCAATTGACTGTGCCCAGTGGACGAAAAAGGGCCATCCAGCCCATAGAACTACCGGCGTGGAAAGCCCCAGCTCAATCCAGTTCTGGTTCGGTAATCCATGCGGGAAGAAGGCGTGACCAAACATTGCCAGCACAAATACGGCGAGTGAGAAGGGCAACGTCCACCAGAATCTGCGACGAAAGTCCACCAGTTCAGGGTTGTCCTCCTCTTCGAGCGACGGCATCATCGGCTCAAGGGCCATGCCGCATTTTGGGCAATTGCCAGGCTGCGGCTGCTGAATTTCAGGATGCATCGGACAGGTATACAACGTACCCTCCGCAGCCGGTGCTTGTGCCGACGCCGCTTCCTTCGGATGCAAGTAAGTGTGTGGCGCAGCCCGAAACTTGTCCATGCAACGGGTGCTGCAGAAATGGTAGGTCTGGCCCCCGAAGGTGATCTCCTTGTCCGGATTTTCTCCAACCTTCATGCCGCATACCGGATCGGTATAAGGCTTGTCCGGATTCGCCGGTGCTTGTTCAACCGCGTGATCGTGATGACCATGCGCATGTAGTTGGCCATGCTCATGGTGGCCGGAGTGAGCTGAATGATCGTGCCCATGGCGATCAGCTTGATGAGGTTTGTTATGGTCCATTCTATTCATCCTCCAGCAAGGCATCCGTTAGAAAAAGAAGCTTATTGACCCTGATTTATGTGTTTTCCCTGGCATGATTTACCGAGTATTTCGGAATTTCAACAACTAGATCCTCGGTGGATACAATAGCTTGACACGACAGTCGCGAGGACGGTTCCAGCCCCCAGGCCCGGTCAAGCATGTCTTCTTCGCTTTCCCGGGAAGGACGAAGGGATGCAAATCCGGCCTGGATCACCACATGACATGTCGAGCATGCCCCCACCTTTCCACACGCATGCTCGATTTCAATTCCGTTTTCGAGCAATGCATCGCATATGGAGCCACCCGCTGCAGCGCCGAATGCGGCACCTTCCGAGGCATATTCAGGATGCGGCACAACCGTAATTGTTGGCATATCAACCTTGCATACCCATCATTCTCAGGACACAGCAGTTGAAAGATAGCCGGCTTGCGCCAACGCTTGCAGCAATTGATCCGCTTGCGCATTCGAATTGACGCGCACCGTCCGGTTTCGAACGTCTGCATCGATACTGGCGCTGCTGTCGATGGACTGGATCGCCCTGGTTACGCGGCCTACGCAGCCACCACAAGTCATACCTTCGATCTTGAATTGATACATGAAAAGCACTCCGGTTGATGATTGAGATTCAACTGTAGGGTTTCCTACGATGGGAAGGTCAAGTCCTTGCGGGATAAACTCAACATGGTGACAAGAAAGGGTGGTTGTTCGCCATGCGGCCGGCGTTAAAGCCGCGTTTATGGCAAACCACATGCTGTGATGTACGCTGATAAAAACCGGCTAAACCAGCACTGCATGGGCCTGCTGTGTCTGCTTTGTATTGACGGTCAGAGCCATCACAAAGGCTGCCAGCAGAAGCATTCCCGCACCAACGCCAAATGCAGCGGTGTACCCTTTTGTTATCGCATCAGCGGTATTTGCCATGGCGCCTGAATCTCCCGTCACCGAAACCGAGATGGTGGTGAAGAGTGCGAGCCCCAGCGCGGCACCCAACTGCTGCGACATATTGATCAGCGCCGATGCAACGCCGGCGAACTCCTCGGCAACTTTATGCACGGCAGTAAGCGTCATGGACACTGCAGTCATGCCCAACCCAAAGGATGTTATGAAGACCGCAGGCATCACATGCCAAAGATAGGAAGAGTCCACGGCAAGTGCCGACAGCCAGTACATGCCTGCTGCAGCGATTAGTAGCCCCGGGCCGGCAATCAGCCGGGGCGCTATCTGGTCCACCAGCTTCGTACTGACAACCGCGCCAAAGATGATGCCGACACTAAAGGGCAGTGCGGCCAGACCGGTTCTTATGGGGCTGAACTGCAGTACTTGTTGCATGTAGAGCGTCAACAGGTAAAAAGTCCCCATCAAGCCGGCGCCGGCAAACAGCATCGTCGCATAGGAACCGGCGCGATTTCTCTCGCGCAGCAACCAAAGCGGCAATATCGGATGCTGGCTACGAGATTGGACTGCTACAAATACAATCAGCAGAACCGCAGCCAGGATGAACGCTCCTGCTGTCACTCCATCGCTCCAGCCATGATCACCCCCACGTGTTATGCCGTAGGTAAGGGCCACCATGGCGCCGGTACCGGCAAGTGCGCCTGGCGTATCGAGACGGCCCGTGTTGCGCTGTCCTTCCACCAATGCTTTTGTGCCTGCGAGGACGGTCAAGCCAATCGGGATATTGATGAAAAAGACCCAGCGCCAGTTCAGCAAGCCGGTCAAAACGCCGCCAAGCAGAACACCAATCGTAATGCCCAATGCTGACATGGCACCGTAGACCGCCATCGCGGAGTTGCGCTCCTTGCCCATGGGGAAGGTGGTCGCAATCAAGGCCAATGCATTCGGCGCGACAAGTGCCGCACCGATGCCCTGCAATCCGCGAGCAACGATCAGCATCTCGGCATTCGGGCCCAAGCCACCGAGCAATGAGGCGAGCGTAAATAAGATCAGGCCGAACCGGAATACGCGGCGGCGTCCGTAAAGGTCGCCGACACGTCCGCCGAAAAGCAGAAGACTGCCGAAAGCAAGTACGTACGCGTTAATGATCCATGGCAAGACCGACGCGGACACGCCGAACTCACGCTGAATGCTTGGCAAGGCAATGTTGGCAATGGTGTCATCCAGCACAAGCATGAGTTGGGCTGTTGCAATAACAAGCAATGCCAGACCCGTTCCACGGCGGTGTGAGGATGATTGAACAGAAGATGGTGTAGACATGGCGAACTCTATACAGGCGCTTATTCGTATAGAGACATGCTAGGCATTCCAATGATGTCAAGGTCAAGCGGTATTTGAGAACACGCTTGCAATAGTTCGACCTGCTTGCGCAAATCTCGAATGTTCTATCTTGTGCAAAGCAACGCTGCGATGCGTTGTTCCAGGGTCGCTATGGATACGTCGCGACGGCGCCGATCAACAAGCTTTCCATGGACATCAGATAAGAGCGTGGTTGGGAGAAGCGGCAGTGCGATCGAACAGATGCGAATGGCGTCCGTTACATTGCCATCTGGTTTTGCTCAAAAGACGTGCTTAAGGTTACAGCACGAACAGGCGCTCCCCTGCAGCCTATGCACGGAAGCGCCGGAGTAGTGCTGTCTGGATCAGGCGGTAGTGTCAGGAATTCTGTGTGCCGAGGTCGGGTTAAAAATCTCAGTGCAAGGCATTCGTGAATCGTTCGCCGAACAGGATCGCAAACTGATTGGCCGCCTGCTTCCATGTAATAGGCGGCATCTTCCAATCTTTCTCGATGTTGCGCAAGGCAAGATACAGCAGTTTGCCGGCGGCCTCGTCGCTGGGGAAGTGGCCGCGATTCTTGACGATCTTGCGCAACTGCATGTGCATGCTCTCAATGGCATTCGTGGTGTAAATGATTTTTCGTACCTCCGGCGGGTACGCAAAGAACGGCGTCACCTGCTCCCATTGCCGCCGCCACATCGCCGGCACCGTCGGGAATTTCTTGCCCCAGTCGCTTTCGGCAAAGGTGTTCAAAGCAGCCGCTGCTGCATCAGCAGTGGCTGCCTGATAGATCGGCTTGAGGGCTGCGGCCAGCGCCTTGCGGTCTTTCCAGCTCGCCAGGCTCAGCGAATTACGGATCAGGTGCACAATGCAGGTCTGAATCTGCGCCTGCGGATACACCGCCTCAATCGCCTCCGGGAAGCCGCGCAAGCCGTCCACCACCGCGATCAGGACGTCCTGCAGGCCACGGTTTTTCAGTTCGTTGAACACCTTGAGCCAGAACTTGGCGCCTTCGGTCTGCTCGATCCACAGTCCCAGCACTTCCTTCCTGCCGTCGGCTCGTACGCCCAGCGCCAGGTACACCGCCTTGTTCCTGACTATGCCCTCGTCCCGGATCTTCAGCCGCAGCGCATCGAAATACACGATCGGGTACATCGCCTCGAGCGGTCGCTGCTGCCATTGCTCGACTTCGGCCAGTACTTCGTCGGTGATGGTGGAAATCAGATCCGGTGACACAGCCAAGCCGTAGATTTCCTGCAAATGGCCAATAATCTCGCGCACGCTCATACCACGCGCATACATGCTGATGACGCGTTCGTCGAAGCCGGGCAGACGGCGCTGGTATTTGGCCACCAGTTGCGGCTCGAACGTGGCTTGCCGGTCGCGCGGAATGGCCAGTTCCAGCACCTCGCCTTCCGGTGTCGTGACCGTCTTGCGGCTGTTGCCGTTGCGATGGTTGCCGCTCTTGCCTTGTGCTGCCTCGGTGTCGAGGTGATGGCTCAATTCGGCTGCCAGCATGCGCTCGGCCAGGCGCTTCTTGAGTTGGCCGGCAAGGCCGGATTCGCCCAGAATGGATTGCGCATTCTTGTTCCGGACCTGGGCCAGCAGTTGATCGATCAATTCATCCGAGAATAGTTGCGGTGCCTTCGGTTTTTTGGTCTTCCTGGTCGTGCTCATTGCTTCGGTCATGGTGTTTCCCTTTCGGTATCATCTCATGACCTCTTGCACACAAAAAATCTGACAGGCTCGATCAGGCTGCTTTTTTCGTGGCAATGGCTCTCTGATTGGACACATAGACGTTGTCCGGCTCGATTGCCTTACCTTCGTTTACCGCAGCAATCCAGCTTCTGGTGGTCGTCACGGCCGCAAAGCCGGAGTGGAATACGGTACAAAACACGCGGTGTATTTCCTCTGCGCTGGCTTTGCCCGCCGCATTTTCATAAGGAAGCGAGCCCGTCGCATCGTCCAGGAGCTCAACCTTGAATCCGGAATGGGAAGCATGGAATATCGTCGCAGCATCACAGTTATGCGTCATGTAGCCGACAACCGTGAGCGTATCGATGGCATTCGCTGAAAGCCACTCTGCCAGGTCCGTCCCTGTAAATGCACTTGCCATTGTCTTCAGGATGCGATGGTCGGCCGGCCGGTTCGCAACATCCGGGTGGAGCTGCCAGCCATGGGAGCCGTTCGCAAATATGGGCGCGCCTTCCGGCAAATCATGTTGCACCACGACGACGGGCACGCCCGAAGCACGCGCCGCATCCATGGCAAGTCCGATGTTGCTGAGGGAAGTCGTTGTTGGCGGATACTCAATCTTGAAGTTGCCAGTGAAGTATTCGTTTTGTACGTCGATGACAAGCAGTGCGCGGCGGGGTGAAGCTAACATGGTGTTCTCCTGAACAGATAGTGAATAGATAGTGAATAGATAGTGAAGCCGTGTCGGGACTCTTCCCGATGACCGACATCCTGGGGCCATTCAACACCTTGCGATAGTGGCCTGAAGGCCGTTATGCGATACAATCGGGCCATGACGAAATTGAATGCGCCACCCAGGAATATCCGGATTGCCGTCATCGCATTTGATGGAATCACACCGTTTCATCTGTCAGTGCCATCATTGGTTTTCGGCAATATTCACGGCGATGTCGAAAAGTCCGTTTTCGATGTGTTTGCCTGTTCCATCGACAAGGGACCGATACGCACGTCGGCAGGCTTCAGCATTGGAATCGATGCTGACCTTGCAGCACTTAAAGCTGCTGACATCGTGATCATGCCGTCATGGCACGATGACTGCCGCGCCGCACCTCCTGATCTCCTCGACGCGCTGCGCCGTGCACACAAGCGCGGCGCACGTATGGTGGGCTTGTGCCTCGGTTCATTTCCTTTAGCCGAGGCTGGTCTGCTCAACGGCAAAGCCGCGACAACACACTGGCAAGCGGCAGATACATTGGCAAAGCGTTTTCCGAAAGTGAAAGTTGACCGTGACGTCCTGTATGTCGCGGAAGAAGATGTGCTGACATCCGCCGGGGTTGCTGCCGGTCTGGACTGCTGCCTGCATCTGCTGCGCGAGACGTGCGGCGCCGAGGTCGCCAATAGAGTCGCCAGACGACTTGTCATTGCGCCTCATCGCCAGGGCGGGCAGGCCCAGTTCATCGAACGGCCTGTGCCGGCATCACGCAGCGACAACCGTTTTTCTCAAGTCCTTGAGTGGGTCGCCGAGCACCTGGAGAACGAGCATAGTATTGATTCGCTTGCCGAACGCGCGGCCATGAGCCGGCGCAACTTCACGCGGCATTTCAGACAGGCGACGGGCACGTCGTTCAAGCAATGGCTGTTAAGCCAACGACTGGCACATGCGCAACATATGCTTGAAAGCGGTGAGGCGTCTATTGAAGTTGTCGCCCAAAAGGCTGGATTTGGAACTGCTCTCTCAATGCGCCAACATTTCCGCTCCGCCTTTCGCACCTCACCCTCCGCGTATCGGGCCTTGTTTCGGGAAAGCGTGGCTGTCAAAGCGGGTTGACTGCACGTTGATTAAGGCGCGAGGATTCGCGATTGAAGCCGTTTCTCACAGAGCGCCAGCTCCAAACCGGGAAGCCGGATACCTGGCAAAACGGTCTTCAACACTCATTCGCTTTCTCCCGACAGAAGCATCGGAGCCAACGACATGGCAACCAGCGGCATGGCCAGCACAATGGTGGACGAGAAGCCTGCGTATTTGAAGCCGACCGCGCCCATCACTCCGCCAACAAAAAACGCCAGCACTAATGCGCCATGCACTCGCAGGCGATTTCGATTCGCCAGCACAACGTGGCTCAGACCGTCGCCGTCCCTGTTCCAGTAAATCAGTTTTCCGAGTTCAATGCCAATATCGGTAACCAGGCCAGTGATGTGAGTCGTTCGTATCTCGGCATTCGAAATCTTGGTGATGAGAGCGTTCTGCAGTCCCATCGTAAAACAGAGCAGCATGGCTATTAAAGTGATGCTGACTATTTCATGAAGCTGCAGAGTCGTACCAAAGATGCCAAAGGCTAGGAGCAGCGTGGCTTCCAGCCGCAGCGGCGCGGAATAAATATTATTGGCCAGGCGACGCTTGGCATAGTTGACCAGCCACGCTGTGGTGGCTGCTCCTGCCATGAATGAGAATAACGATAGTCCGGCTGCGATAGTTAGGCCAATATTCCCGAGGACCAGATTGTCCGCCGCTGAGGAGACGATCCCCGTCATGTGCGAGGTGTACTGGCCAATCGCCAGGAAACCGCCGGCGTTGAGGGCGCCAGCAACAAACGCGAGCACGATGCCCAGGTGGAAATTCGCGGTTGCTGTTCTTTGTTGGGCAGTCAGACGAACAAGGTAGTTAATAGGCATATGTAGCGCTGTCCTGCTGCGTGGTACGTTTCGAGGGGGGACGTGCCATTTTAACGGTATCACCACCAAGCGGTTTGCCGTAAGCCGGCTTGGCATGGACAGGGAAAAGACAATGCCTGCGCTGTCGGATGACTGATTTCGGATGCGTCCGGCATCGACTGTTTCTGGCCGGTTGCCACCATTCCCTACTGGCTAGCCATCGGCCTCTCCTGTTGAACTGCATTCAGTAAGCCTCTGTTAGGTGTCGACATGCGCCAGGAATGTAAGGGGTGGCAATGGCCTTCGAGATGACCTGCAGTCTGCCACAGGATTGCATGGGCTTTGTTCCTTGAGTTCATTCAGTTGGTCCTTGCACAAAAATTGCATAGGCGGTGGTTGTAATGCCGATTCCATGCAAGTTTCACTTTTGCCGTAACAAACATCAGGAGGGAATGTGATTCTGTATTGCTATAACGTGGCGTATAAGCCGAAAAACTGGCTCAGTTGCGAACATGAAGCGAGGCAAGCCTTAGCCATTACCGAGGAGGAAGCCCGTGAGAAAGTGCAGCAACAGGTGCTTTCCTACCGCGGATCCCCGCCGGAGGAAATAACACTCATGCGATGATCGTCAGATCGAAACGGCTTGCCGGATGCGGTTAAAAAGCGTCTTTTAGGTTGATGAGAACCGCTCGCTGCGCTGCATCCACTGAAATCCTTCGTGCTTGCTAATGGTCGCGATTTCGATCGGACCGCCAACCACCTTGGGACGCGAGACGGAGAACTTGACGAACCCAATCGTCGTTTCAACCAGATAGCGTGCAAGGTCGACCGCATCCCGTATGGGCATCGCTTCGATGAACAGGAGTTCGTACAGTTCGGGAACGACGTTTTCTCTCAATTTGACGACGTCTTCGCTGGCCATGCCATGTTTCATGGCAAACTCATTGAATCTGGTGCCCAATCCGAAGACAAGCCGATCAAGCGCTTCATACTCGCCGTCCCAGCGTAACCCGAACTCCTGCTCATTCTGCACACACGATGGCGGAGGACAATTCTCACCCATCAGATTAACCTCCCAGATCTCCGGCAGGGATCGCCCTGCAGAATAGCCGCACACCCGCACCTTGGTCCAGGTCGTTGCGCCATGCGGCACCGCTTTCTCTTCGAACAGAAATTGTCTCAGGCGCACCGCTATGCCTTCAATACTGTAATCATCGGCATCAATCATCCATTCCGGGTGCGCAGGCACCTGGCCGGCAAAACGCCGTCGCAGGTCCATGAGC
>NZ_DAIUCO010000029.1:0-31000 GCF_036846085.1 Noviherbaspirillum sp.
TTGGAATCCATCACGCGGGTATCGACTTGCTGGTTCTCGCGGAAGGTGCCGGATTGGCGCAGCAATTGGTCGACCAGCGTTGTCTTGCCGTGGTCAACGTGGGCGATGATAGCGATGTTGCGCAGGGCGCGTTTGGAATTTGACATGGTGTTGGTTGGCTGGATGCGGAAAACCCGAAAGTATAGCATGCTGCGCCGCATTAAAATGGAAAACACTTGATATTTCAAGGAGTTGCTTTCCGCTCATTGGCGGTGGTCATGCCTAAATGAAAACGAGGCCGGATTCCGGCCTCGCCGTTGAAAGCGATGTTAAGCGACGATCAAGCGCTCCGGCGCAAGTACGCCGAATTCCATCAATTTCGCTGTTCCCAGAAGCTTGCCGTCGGAAGCACGGTAGACCCGCATTCGCTCCGGTCGGTCCGGCAACCGGACATTTTCCTTATCCAGCGCCAGCCGCTGGCCGTGGAGAAAACGTCTGGCCAGTTCGTCCGTCAGGGAGAGCGGCGAGAAAGTTGACAGCAAGGCATCCACCGGCGCAAGCAGGCCTGCGCGCTGTTCCTGTGGCGTGGCGTCGATGGATTGCAGGGTATGTGCGCCGGCCAGTGAAAGCTCGCCGACCCGGGTCCTTCTCAAGGCTTGCAGATGCCCGCCGCAGCCAAGTGCCTCGCCGATCTCTTCGCCAAGTACGCGAATATAGGTTCCCTTGGAACACGAAACACGGATGCTTAGATAGGGCGCCTTGTAGTCAATGCAATCAAGGGAATGGATGGTGACTGCCCTTGCTTCCCGTTCCAGCGTGATGCCTGCGCGCGCGTATTCATACAATGGTTTTCCGTCCCGTTTCAATGCGGAATACATTGGCGGCACCTGCCGGATATCCCCCCGGAATCGTGCCAGCGCCTCGTCGATGTGCGCAGATGTGATGTTGACATCGCGGACCTGCAATACCTCACCTTCGGTATCCCCGGTGGCAGTAACGATGCCAAGGTGAACAACCGCTTCGTACGTCTTGCTTGCATCGAGCAGGTCCTGCGCGAATTTGGTTGCCTCGCCGAAGCACAGCGGAAGAAGGCCGGTCGCAAAAGGGTCCAGTGTGCCGGTATGCCCGGCTTTCTGCGCATTCAGCAGCCGCTTCGCCTTGATGAGGACGTCGTTGCTGGAATGACCCGCGGATTTATCCAGCAGCAGCACTCCGTGCAATGGGAGGCGGACTTTCTTGGTTGGCGCTGTTGCAACTGTCATGGCGGAAGGAGCCGGCTCGGCTTCGGCAGGAAACGTCCCGGATCAGTCTTCTGCATCCTTGGCCCGGGTTGCATTGGCTTCATCGATCAGCCTAGACAGTTCAATGCCGCGTGCCGTCGAAGCATCGTGGACGAAATGAAGCTCCGGCGTCGCATGTATCGTCAGGCGGCGACCGAGCTGGCCGCGGATGAAGCGCGCCGCTGCGCGGAGGCCGGCAACGGCGTTTTGCACCGCTTCCGGCGTGTCGTTGAGCATGGTGAAGAACACCTTTGCGTGCGCGTAGTCCGGTGTGACCTGCACCTCGGTGATCGTGATCATACCTACCCGCGGATCTTTGAGTTCGTAAGCGATGATTTCGGCGAGATCGCGCTGGATCTGGTCGGCGACGCGAACGCCGCGACCTGGAATGGACTTGCTATGTTTAGCCATGATGGTGGACCTTGAAACATCATAGCCCGGATGAAGCACTGGACTTCATCCGGGCTACAGAAGCTGCGCCGCGTTAATTGACTAACGGCGTATTACAGCGTACGTGCGACTTCCTGAACTTCGAACACCTCGAGCTGATCGCCTTCCTTGATGTCATTGAAGTTCTTCAGCGACAAGCCGCATTCGAAGCCGGCCTTCACTTCCTTCACGTCATCCTTGAAGCGCTTCAGCGAATCGAGTTCGCCGGTCCAGACAACCACGTTGTTGCGCAGCAGGCGAACCGAGGAACCGCGCTTGACCAAGCCATCGAGCACATAGCAACCGGCAATCGCGCCGATCTTGCTGACCAGGAACACCTGACGGATCTCGACCAGGCCCAGTGCCTGCTCGCGCTTCTCCGGTGCAAGCATGCCAGACATGGCAGCCTTGATCTCGTCCACCGCATCGTAAATGATGTTGTAGTAGCGGATGTCGATGCCGCTGGCTTCGGCCAGCTTGCGTGCCGATGCATCTGCGCGTGTGTTGAAGCCGATGATGACCGCTTTCGATGCCACCGCGAGATTGACGTCCGATTCGCTGATGCCGCCAACGGCCGCATGCACCACCTGCACCCGCACTTCGCTGGTCGAGAGCTTCTGCATGGCATGCACCAACGCTTCCTGCGAACCCTGCACGTCGGCCTTGATGATCATCGGCAGGTTCTTCACCTCACCTTCCGCCATCTGCTCGAACATATTTTCCAGTTTCGCGGCCTGCTGTTTCGCCAGTTTCACATCGCGGAACTTGCCTTGACGGAACAGGGCGATCTCACGCGCCTTGCGCTCGTCCGACATCACCATCACTTCCTCACCGGCTGCCGGCACTTCGGTCAGACCCTGGATCTCGACGGGAATCGACGGACCTGCTTCCGCGATGCTCTTGCCGTTTTCGTCCAGCATCGCACGCACGCGCCCATAGGACGAGCCGGCCAGAACCACGTCGCCGCGCTTCAACGTACCCGACTGAACGAGGACGGTAGCAACCGGTCCGCGACCCTTGTCGAGCTTGGCTTCGATGACGAGGCCTTTGGCATGCGCATCTACCGGCGCCTTCAGTTCCAGCACTTCGGCCTGCAGCAGCACGTTTTCGAGCAAGGTGTCGATGCCCTCACCTGTCTTGGCGGATACCGGGATGAACGGCGACTCGCCGCCGTATTCTTCCGGCACCACCTGCTCGGCAACCAGTTCCTGCTTTACCCTGTCAAGGTTCGCACCCTGCTTGTCGATCTTGTTGATTGCGACAACGATAGGCACACCAGCCGCCTTCGCATGCGCAATCGCTTCCTTCGTCTGCGGCATGACGCCGTCATCTGCCGCCACCACCAGAATGACGATGTCGGTTGCCTTCGCACCACGCGCACGCATCGCGGTAAATGCTTCGTGACCCGGCGTATCCAGGAAGGTGATGATGCCGCGTGGTGTCTCGACGTGATAGGCGCCGATATGCTGCGTGATGCCGCCCGCTTCGCCGGCCGCCACCTTGGCGCGCCGTATCGAGTCCAGCAGCGAGGTTTTGCCGTGGTCGACGTGGCCCATTACGGTAACCACCGGTGCGCGCGGCAATTCTTCCACATCCGCATGCGTGCCGCTTTCTTCCAGCAATGCCTCAGGATCATCCAGTTTGGCGGCATACGCCTTATGGCCCATTTCCTCCACCAGGATCATTGCTGTTTCCTGATCGAGCACCTGGTTGATGGTGACCATCTGGCCGAGCTTCATCAAATGCTTGATGACTTCGGATGCCTTCACGGACATCTTGTGCGCCAGTTCGGCCACGGTGATGGTCTCGGGAACATGCACATCCTTAACCACTGCCTCGGTCGGCGCCTGGAAGTTGCTCTCGCGCTGATCGTCGCCATGCGATGAGCGACGCCCTTTCGGACCGCTACGCCATCCGTCACGACCAGTCGTGCCGGGCGTACCGTTGCCGCGGGTCTTGATTGCATTGCGCTTCTTGGCGTCGTCCTGCCAGGTAGATGCCACGTTGGCGGATTTGATCGACTTCTTGTCGCCTACGGCCGGTTTCTTGTCATCTTTCTTGTCTGCAGGCTTCTTGTCTGCCGGCTTGTGCAGGGTGCCTTCCGCCGCTTTTGCCGCGGCAGGTGCGGGAGCTGGTGCCGGTTCCGGCGCCTTCATCACCTTGCGCGGAGCATTCATCATCGCCTTGATCTGGGCGACTTCATCGGCTACGGCCTTGCGGGCCAGTTCAGTCGCCGCGGCCCGTTCGGCAGCCTGCTTCGCTTCCAGGGCGGCAGCCTTTTTCTTCGCCTCTTCCGCCGCAGCGCGCTGCTCGGCCTCGGCCACTGAGGCCGTCGCGGCAGATTCTGCCTTCGCTCGTGCGGCAGCTTCCTTCTGTTCGGCCAGTTGCGCCTGCTGCATTGCCTTGGCCTGAGCTTCTTTCTCGGCTTCCAGCTTGGCCAGTCGCTCCTGCTTCTCTCGCAAATCGGCTTCCTGGCGGGCGATCAGCTCGGCCTGGCGACGCGCCTCTTCGGCACGGCGGGCCACTTCCGCTTCATCGATCACCGGTGCGACGGGCGTCTCGACAGGCGGCGGCGCCTCGGCAATCGGTTCATCCCGCTTGATGAACGTACGCTTCTTGCGCACCTCCACCTGAATGGTGCGCGATTTGCCACTCGCGTCAGCCTGCTTGATTTCCGTCGTTTCCTTGCGTGTCAGCGTAATCTTGCGCTTTTCGCCCTCCGGTGCGACACCATGTGCACGACGCAGATGGGTCAACAGCTTGTCCTTGTCGTCCTTGGACAGCGGATCCGACGTCGAACTCTTTTCGACGCCCGCCGCGCGCAACTGGGTCAACAGCAAATCAGCCGGCATCTTCAGTTCGGTGGCAAATTGGGCTACGTTGTTACTCGCCATTCAGTCCTCTTTTCTATGTGACACGACAAATGATAACGATGGGGATTGCATGCGGATCACTTCACCGCTGCGAGATCCCAAGCCTTGGCCTGCAGGGCCTTGGCACGATCATCGTATTTGGCGTCGATAAGCCTCATCTCGTCGTCGGTCACATCTTCAAATTCATTGTCAATCAGTTGCCGGGCGCGTTCCACAGGCAATGCCAGGATGGCGCCAAATTCGTCATACGCAAGCCCGGAAAATGCTTCCACCGTCTTGATACCGGCAAGCCCGAGTTTGCCGGCGGTCACGCGATCCATCCCCTCGAGATTGACCAGGGCGTCTTCCATGCCCTCCAACCCTTCTTCCGAGGCAATCGCTTCGGTCACCAATGCATCGCGGGCACGGTTGCGCAGCTCATTGACGGTATCCTCGTCAAACGCTTCGATATCCAGCATTTCGTTGATCGGCACGTATGCGATCTCTTCAAGGCTGGCGAAGCCTTCTTCCACAAGAATATCGGCAACCTCCTGGTCGACATCCAGTTTTTCCATGAACAGTGCACGCACCACCGCTGTTTCCGCCGCAGATTTGTCGGCCGACTCTTCCGCCGTCATGATATTGATCTGCCAGCCGGTCAATTCCGATGCCAGACGAACGTTTTGGCCACCGCGACCAATCGAAATCGCCAGATTTTCTTCGTCCACAACCACATCCATCGCATGCTTTTCCTCGTCAACGACGATGGAAGAAACATTCGCGGGCGCCAATGCACCGATAACGAACTGGGCAGGATCCTCTGACCACAGCACGATATCCACGCGCTCACCGCCAAGTTCACCGGTCACGGCTTGCACACGCGATCCGCGCATCCCGACACAGGTACCGATCGGATCAATACGCTTGTCATTGGTAAACACTGCAATCTTTGCGCGGATGCCCGGATCACGCGCCGCCGACTTAATAATAAGCAGGCCCTGTTCGATTTCCGGCACTTCCAGCTCGAACAACTTCATGATGAATTCCGGCGCCGTGCGCGACAGGATGACTTGCGGTCCGCGGGCATTGCGGTCAATGCGCAAGATGAAGGCCCTTACCCGATCCCCGATCCGAAGATTTTCTTTTGGAATCATCTGATCGCGCGGCAAACGTGCTTCGATTTTCCCCGATTCCACGATTGCATCGCCGCGTTCCATACGCTTGATCGTACCGGTTACCAAGGCATCGCCACGCTCAAGAAAATCGGTCAGGATCTGTTCACGCTCGGCATCGCGTATGCGTTGCAAAACAACCTGCTTGGTGTCCTGGGCGAAACGGCGACCGAAATCAACAGATTCAATCGGCTCTTCAATGTAATCGTCGACCTCGATATCGGGAATCTGTTCCTTTGCCTCGAAGTGCAGTACTTCCTGGTCCGGCAACTGGAGTCCGGCTTCGTCCGGCACGACGTGCCAGCGGCGGAACGACTCGAATTCTCCAGTCTCGCGATCGATGGAGACGCGCACATCCACCTCGCCTTCGTAGCGCTTCTTGGTCGCCTGCGCTAGCGCGTGTTCGAGCGCCCCGAAGACGATCTCCTTATCGACGTTTTTTTCACGTGCCAGCGCATCGACCAGCAACAATACTTCGCGACTCATGCTTTGCGACTCCTAAAATCCACTTTCGGCACCAGGCGTGCCTTATCAACGTCGGCGAGCGTAAATTCCAGCATCGCCGGCCCATCTTTTCCTTCGAACTCAAGCTTTAGCTTGTCGCCCTCCGGGGCATGCAAAATGCCTTGAAACGATTTGCGGTTGGCCGCGCCTGGCATCGGCATACGCAGCTTGACGACCGCTTCCTGTCCGGCGAAACGTGCGTAATCGGAAATTTTCTTCAGCGGCCGGTCCAGGCCAGGTGACGACACCTCCAGCCTTTCGTACTGCGCATTCTCCACCGTCAGCAAATGCGACAGCTGATGGCTGACCTTTTCGCAGTCTTCCACGGTAATGCGCCCATCTTCGGCATCGTCGGCGATCACGTCGATATACACACGCACCAATCCATGAGCGCCATGCTCCAGATCGACCAGCTCATAGCCCATGCCGACAACGGTTTTTTCAATCAAGTCCCACAACCGCAAGGCGATTCTCCGTCTAACATTGCCAAGGCCGCAATTCTTTGCGGCAATGCGTTTAACAAAAAAAAAATGGGCATCTGCCCATCTTTTTATAATCAACCGCCATCTGCTCCTACGTACACCCCGAAGGATTCGGCGAGCGCTCGCCGCGATAGCAACATCTGTTAACTAACTAATTATAAACAATAATCTGGCGCTCCGCAATGTGAAAAGCGGAGCGCGGCGATTAATTTAGGAACGCGAATCATCGCCATTTCGACGATGGAACCACAATAGGCATCAACCCTTCGTGCGACGGCGCGGCATTCCCGACATACCTGATCCATTCCGAGGCTGACCGCCATTCCGCCGCGGCTGTCCCATACCGGGAAAGCCAAGAGCGGTCTGCAAAGGGTCTGGCTGCCGGCCGCGCGATTGCCCCGGCCCGCGACTTTCGCTACGCCCCTGACCCTGACCGCGCGCCCCATCCCTGCCGCGGTTCTGTGTCGAATCACTGCCGAACCTGACATTGCCGTTGCGATCAGGCTGCCGTTCGCCGCGCTCCGGACGCGCTTTTCCCTGCGAACTGCCGGCTATTTTTTCCAGGCCGCTCAAACTCAAGAGATCGCGTACCGCATTGTCTTCCAACTCTTCCCAGCGTCCGCGCTTCAAACCACGCGGGAGTGTCATGACGCCGTAACGGGTACGAATCAGGCGCGAAACCGTCAAGCCGATCGCTTCAAACATGCGCCGGACTTCCCGGTTACGTCCTTCACCGATCGTTACCCGATACCAGCGGTTAACGCCGTCGCCACCACCATCGGTGATTTTGGAGAACTGGGCCATTCCGTCTTCCAGTTCCACTCCGCTGAGCAATTTCTGGCGCATGCCCTCTTCCAACTCACCGAGCGTACGCACCGCATATTCCCGCTCGATGCCATAGCGCGGATGCATTAACCGGTTTGCAAGGTCGCCGGAGGTTGTAAATAGCAACAAGCCTTCGGTATTGAAATCCAGCCGTCCGACCGCCAGCCATTTCGCTGCCTTCATGTTCGGCAGGCGATCAAACACGGATGGACGCCCTTCCGGATCGCTGGTGCTGACAATTTCGCCGGCTGGCTTGTGATATACCAGCACGCGTGGCGGCCGCTTGCTCACCTTGCGTTGAATCAACTTCCCATTGATACGAACCTGGTCCGTCGGGAGAATACGCTGCCCGATATGGGCCGGCTCGCCATTTACCGACACCCGTCCGGCAATGATCAGTTCTTCCATGTCGCGGCGTGAGCCCAAGCCTGCCTCGGCAAGGACCTTGTGCAATTTGGGAGCGTCATCTTCCGCAGTCAGGTCACGCCGTGCGGCTTTCGGCGCATTACGCGCTGCGTCCTCTCCACCGGCAACCACATCGAATGCGTCGGAGGTCACAAACGAGAACACATCATCAGCGTCTGGTCGTTTTCCCTTCGACTGCGATCCGTCATTGGTCGACCGACCGCCCTGGCGGGGCTTTTGTCCGGGCTTGTTACCCGGACGGTCCGCGCTCTTGCGTACAGTCTTTTCGCCACGCGGCTTGCCGACCACAGGTGCGCTGCCCGGCGTTTGCTCTTTCGGCTCGCCGCTATCGATGGCGGCGGGCGCTTCCGTCTCAACGACTTTTGACGTCCGCGCACGACGCAGGCTTCGCGGTCCACGCACCCCTCGCTTCACCGGCCTGGTCTTGCCGTCCGATGACGCATCACCCGCATCGACGGGCAAGCCATCGCCTTGCCGGGGCAAATCTGTGGACTCTGATGGGGAAGGAGCCGCGGTCACGGCTGGCAATGGTTCATTGGGATTACGTGGTTTCATTATCAGATTCTTGGTTGCGCTGACCTGACGCAGCATCAACTTGCGATTCGAGCACAGGATCGGGGGAGGAGGAAGCTTCAACGTCAGGCGGTGAAGCGGAAGGTATGGACTGGGAGTGAGCGTCTTCGGATTGGATGTTTTCAGTCGAATGTGGCATTTCGATATCGGCTGCAGCAGATTCAGTCTGCATGTCGACATCGGCGTTTGCCGTAAAGTTCATGGCGGCCTGATCTAGGCTGGCCTGAATATCGTTTTCAAGAGCTTGCATTTCCGCCAATACGCCGCTCTGCATGTCCCCCTTGCTTAATTGCTGCAGCGGCGGCAACTGGTCGAGAGAGGTCAGGCCGAGATCATCCAGAAATTGCCTGGTTGTCGCGAACAAGGCAGGACGTCCGGGAACATCCCGATGACCGATCGCTTCGATCCATCCACGGTCTTCAAGCATCTTGATCGTTTGGGAATTCACGGCAACGCCGCGTATTTCTTCGATGTCGCCACGCGTGACGGGCTGGCGATAGGCAATGATAGCCAGCGTCTCCATCGTTGCACGCGAATAGCGGGGCGGCTTTTCGGGGTTTAGCCGCTCAAGGTACTTCTTCATCTCCGGACGGCTCTGGAAGCGCCAACCGGTCGAGAGACTGACAATTTCGATGCCTTTATCTGCCCAATCTGCCCGTAACTCTTCCAGCATTAACTTGATCGTATCGGCACCAATACCGTCGCCGCCCTCGCCCGCTTCGAGATACAGCTTTTTCATGTCGCTGATGGACAGCGGCTCATGCGCGCAAAGCAATGCGGTTTCGAGGACTTTCTTTGCCTCAACGGTATTCATGTGCACGTTTGTTTGTTTTGTTTATTAACAATTGCAGATGCTGTACTCAACGACAAGCGGCACCGATGCTTGTCCGGTTAGGGGAGAACCTGTTGATGCTGCTTTCCGGCGCCCGATTTAGAGGAGGTGTAATGCTGGGCGGGAATATAAAGACTTACGACGCTTAGACTTGGTTGCGGGGGCAGGATTTGAACCTGCGACCTTCGGGTTATGAGCCCGACGAGCTGCCAGACTGCTCCACCCCGCGTCTGAAGAAATGAAGTATATCTGGTGTCAGCTTCTAAAGCAAATTTAATCGTGGGTCTCGGACGAATGCTAAACTTCAGCATCCTGATTTGATCAGCTCATATAAAGCTCAAGTCCATGAAATTTTGCTCAGAATGCGCCCATCCCGTTTCGTTGATCGTACCGACCGATGACAACCGACTTCGCTATGTATGCGAACAGTGCGGCGTCATTCATTATCAGAACCCAAAAATGGTCATTGGATCAATCCCGGCGTGGGAACACGATGGCGAATCCCGCGTCCTCCTGTGCAAGCGTGCGATCGAACCACGACTGGGTTACTGGACGTTACCGGCCGGTTTTATGGAGAATGACGAAACCACCTCCGAAGCGGCGCGACGCGAAACGCTGGAAGAAGCCGGGGCGCGTATTGAGTTACACGGCCTCTTTTCGCTGTTGAACGTGCCTCATGTACATCAGGTGCACATGTTTTATCGGGCAACGCTACTTGACTTGAACTATGAAGCGGGAATCGAAAGCCTCGAGGTAAAGCTTTTCTCGGAAGAAGAAATTCCCTGGGAAGACATTGCGTTCCCCACAGTTGCCTACACACTCCAGTCATATTTCTCTGATCTGAAGAAGGTAAAAAGTGGCGAGGGCGCCTATGAACTGCACACGCACGACATTACCAAAAAGCTGCGGCAACCCGGCTAGCAGGCTATTGGAAATATCGCGAGCAGGTCATGGTCATTCATCATAGAGCCTGCACGCGGGAGGCGCTCGCCGAGCGCCTCCCGTGAACAGCAGCAGGTGCAGCAGCGTCTCGATATCTTGCGAGCTTATCGGCACCGGGAAGAACAGCATTTACCAGTTGGTTTCCCGTTCTGCCGTTGCGCTGATCCTGTGAATTGACAGGTCCGCGCCATCGAATTCCTCCTCGGGATTCAGACGAATGCCGACCAGGATCTTCAACGCCCCATAGATCACTGCGCCCGCAATGACGGCGATAACGACTCCCATCGCCGTACCGACGAGTTGCGACATAAACGCCACGCCACCGATTCCACCTAACGCCTTCTGACCGAATATGCCGGCGGCGATACCACCCCACGCACCACACAGCCCGTGCAGAGGCCAGACTCCCAACACGTCGTCGATCTTCCACTTGTTCTGCGTCAAAGTGAACATCCACACGAACACCCCGCCCGCTACGCCACCAGTCACCAGCGCTCCGAGCGGATGCATCAGATCCGAGCCTGCGCATACGGCAACCAACCCAGCCAAGGGACCGTTATAAACGAAGCCGGGATCATTCCTCCCCGCGATCAGAGCCACCAGCGTGCCGCCAACCATGGCCATGAGGGAGTTTAGTGCGACGAGGCCATTCATCTTGTCCAGGGTTTGTGCGCTCATCACATTGAAGCCGAACCAGCCAACCGCAAGAATCCATGCGCCGAGGGCGAGAAAAGGTATGTTCGACGGCGGATGTGCGGAAATCGCGCCATCTTTTGAATACCGCCCTCGCCGGGCGCCAAGCAAGAGGATGGCAGGCAATGCCGCCCACCCGCCTACTGCATGCACAACCACGGAACCGGCAAAGTCATGGAACTCGGCGGAAAATGCTTCTTTCAGCCAGGCTTGGATTCCAAAACGCTGATTCCATACAATGCCCTCGAAAAACGGGTATGCAAGGCCGACCAGCAAGGCGGTTGCAACTATCTGGGGATAGAATTTGGCACGCTCTGCGATGCCGCCTGAAATAATGGCGGGTATGGCTGCCGCAAACGTGAGCAAAAAGAAGAACTTTACAAGTTCAAAACCGTTTTTTGCCGCAAGCGTTTCTGCATCGGAGAAAAAACCGACGCCATAGGCAATGCTATAGCCAACGAAGAAATACGCAATTGTAGACACGGCAAAATCGACAAGAATTTTTACCAATGCGTTAACCTGGTTTTTCTTTCTCACCGTACCGAGTTCGAGAAATGCAAATCCTGCATGCATTGCTAAAATCATAATCGCCCCGAGTAGAATGAACAGGGCGTCGGCGCCACTTTTTAGCGAATCCATTTTCCTAAAACCTCCCAATAAATGTGCATGCTTGAAATTGATTGCACCATGGAAGCAAAAGTTGTTCCATTTTAGTGCAAATTTGCAAGTCATTGATTTATAAACAGTATTAATTTCATGAAACTTCAACACTCCTCGTGCGTACCAAGTAGGTGCGAAATGTTGTTCTACTTTGGGGAGGCGACGTGATTCCGTGGCTGGGTAGCGATACGCCATTCCCTGATGTGTCGAAGGCGTTGACTGAAAAAGACGGGGCGCCTGGCTTGCTCGCCGCGGGTGGAGATCTCTCACCGCAACGGCTATTGGACGCCTATTGCCATGGAGTATTTCCCTGGTATTCCGCAGGGCAGCCCATCCTTTGGTGGAGTACGGATCCGCGCATGGTCTTGATGACAGATCACTTTGTGGTTTCGCATAGCCTTAAAAAAACCTTGAAAAAGGTTCACAACAGCATGCACACCGATGGCCGATGGCAGGTCCGCTTCGATAGTGCGTTCGAGGAAGTAATGCGGGCCTGTGCGGCACCACGCGGAGAAAGCGGCGGCACCTGGATTTCCGAAGAGATCGTCCAGAGCTACACGGCCCTGCATCGTTTGGGTTATGCACACTCTTCGGAGATATGGCTGGACGGCGTATTGGTCGGTGGAGCGTATGGAATAGCAATCGGGAAAATGTTCTACGGCGAGTCGATGTTCGCGCGTGTTAGCGATGCGTCAAAAGTGGCGTTGACGTATTTGGTTTCATTTCTGAAAAAACATGAGGTGAAGATGATCGACTGCCAACAAGAGACCTCTCATCTGGCATCACTCGGCGCCTCTCCGGTATCGCGGGCCGAATTCTTGGCTCATCTAAGGATGGCCATCAGCCAGCATCCCATTGAACAATGGAAGGTGCCAAATTTATTTTGACTTGTTGAGAAAAACACTTATGTCGTGTGGTCTAACGGTGTAAATTACCGTTGTCAGCATCGCAGCTAGGTTAGACGTAAATGACGCATTTAAAAGACCTACCGTTCGCCACTCTGCAGTTCTATGCAACTGCCCCTTACCCTTGCAGCTACCTTGACGAGCGTCAGGCACGTTCTCAGGTCGCAACACCGTCGCATCTCATCAACGCCGACGTCTATTCCGAGCTGGTCAAGAACGGATTCAGGCGTAGCGGCATTTTCACCTACCGGCCCTATTGCGATGGTTGCCAGGCATGTGTGCCGGTCAGGGTGAAAACCAGTGCGTTTGCGACAAGTCGCAGCCAGCGCCGGGCTTGGGCCAAACACCAGAATTTAACAACCTGGGTGACCAATCTCGCTTACGTTCCCGAACACTACGATCTATATCTGCGCTACCAGGCTGCGCGACACGCCGGCGGCGGCATGGATCAGGACAGTCGTGATCAATATGCGCAGTTCCTGCTCCAGAGCAAAGTCAACACACGCCTGGTGGAATTCCGCGAAGCGGACGGCACGCTGCGCATGGTGAGCATTATCGACATCCTGAGTGACGGCCTCTCGTCGGTGTACACCTTCTATGATCCGGATGTAAGCGGCGCATCGTATGGCACGTATAACGTTCTGTGGCAGATAGAACAGGCACGGCGACTCGATATTCCATTCGTCTATTTGGGGTATTGGATTCAGGACAGTCCCAAGATGGCGTACAAGGTCAATTTCAAGCCACTGGAAGCGCTGAGAAACGGGAAATGGGAAGACTGGTTCTGACGTTAGAATAGCGGTTTTCGTCTCGGCAAATCCGCGCCTTGGCTTCGCATGATCCCTGTGCGTTTCATGCGGCCGGTCAGATCCTGCAACCTATGCCTGATAAACTTTTCTACGCACTAGCTCGTCCCTTCCTCTTTTCTCTCGATCCGGAAGCCGCACACAACCTGACCCTGCCGTATTTGAGACAGGCGGCCGGAATCGGATTGACGAAAGTGTTACCTCGTCCGAAAGCCGACCCGCGAAAGGTCATGGACATCGTTTTTCCGAATCCGGTCGGCCTCGCCGCGGGTCTTGATAAGGATGGCGCCTATATCGACGGCCTCGCATCGCTCGGATTCGGTTTCATTGAAATAGGAACGGTTACACCAAGGGCACAGCCCGGCAACCCCCGGCCGCGAATGTTTCGCCTTCCGAAAGCCAATGCCATCATCAACCGGATGGGTTTCAATAATGGTGGTGTGGACGCATTCGTTTCAAACGTGCAGGCATCCCGGTTTTACCAGAACAAGGAAGGCGTACTAGGGCTCAACATCGGCAAGAACGCCGATACACCGCTGGAACGCGCAGCAGACGATTACGTGCATTGCCTGGAGAAAGTGTATCCCTTTGCGCATTACGTCACGGTGAACATTTCTTCTCCAAACACGAAGAATCTTCGTCAATTGCAGCAGTCATCCGAGCTGGATGCTCTGCTGTCGAAACTGAAAGACAAGCAGCATCGCCTTGCCGACCAGCATATGCGCTATGTTCCCGTTGCACTGAAAATTGCGCCGGACGTCGATGCGGAACAGGTCAAGACGATTGCCGATGCGTTGGTCAGGCACAAGATCGATGGCGTGATTGCCACTAACACGACGATCTCGCGCAGCGCGGTGCAAGGGATGCAGCACGCGGAAGAGGCGGGAGGATTATCCGGCGCGCCGGTATTCGAACTGTCGAATGCGGTAATCCGCCAACTGAAAAAGGAGATTGGCGATGCATTACCCATCATTGGTGTTGGCGGCATCTTTTCCGGGAAAGATGCGCAGGCGAAGATTGATTCAGGTGCGTCGCTGGTCCAGGTATATACCGGTTTGATCTACCGCGGACCGGCCCTAATAAGGGAGTGCGCAGCGGCATTGCGGAAATCACGTTAAAGTATTGTTCGACTTCGCATCATCACCCCCATACAAACTCAGCGATCAGCATGCAAACAATTCGACTCGGCACAAGCGATTTAACCGTATCCAAAATCTGTCTCGGAACGATGACCTTCGGCGAGCAAAATACCGAAGCCGAGGCGCACGGCCAACTTGATTATGCTCTCGAACGCGGCATCAATTTCATTGATGCCGCAGAGATGTATCCCGTCATGCCACGCGCTGAAACGCAAGGCTTGACCGAACGCTACATCGGCACATGGCTGAAAAAATCCGGCAATCGGAGCAAGGTGATCCTGGCGACCAAAGCAGCCGGGCCGTCACGGGGATTCGGCTGGATACGCAATGGCCAGACGGATTTCGATGCGGAGAACCTGCGCGCAGCGGTTGACAGCAGCCTGCAACGCTTGCAAACAGATTACATCGATTTGTACCAATTACATTGGCCAAGCCGCAATGCGCCTATTTTCGGTCAGCTGAGCTTCAATCCCGAAAAGGAACGGCCGCATGTTGAGATCGAGGCGACACTGGAAGCATTGGATGCCTTGGTTAAGGCCGGAAAAATTCGCCATATCGGCGTGTCCAACGAAACTGCCTGGGGCGTGTGTGAATTCATCAAGCTGGCGGAATCCAAGGGCTTCCCCCGGATTGCCTCGATTCAGAACGCCTACAACCTGGTGAATCGAAGCTATGAGTCCGGCTTGGATGAAGCCTGTTACCGTGAAAACGTCGGATTGCTGGCTTACAGTCCGCTCGCATTCGGCCAGCTTACGGCGAAATATCTGGACGATCCGAAGGCTCACGGACGATTGACCATCTTCCCGCCAAACTGGAGCCCGCGCTACCTGAGGCCATCGGTATTCAATGCAGCGCGTCGCTACACCGAACTGGCTCGCTCGAACGGCATGACGCCAACGCAGCTTGCGCTTGCGTGGTGCTATTCACGCTGGTTCGTCGCGTCAACCATTATCGGCGCAACAAATCTTCAACAGCTGCAGGAAAATATCGACGCATTGTCGATCCAACTTCCTGGCAGCGTCGTTGATGCCATCAACGCCATTCATCTAGAGATGACCAACCCGGGCCAGTAAAAAAATCCTGCACTCAGACCTTTCTCGATTAAGTTCAAGAAGGAGGGGCGAAAGCCCTCACCCCAAGGCGGGGCGACATAAAAAAAGGCCCGGTTCATTTTTCATGAACCGGGCCTTTTTTCAGGATGCAAACCCTTATTCGACTTCCAGCGTTTCTTCAGGAGCCGCGGGCGGGTCAATATCCCCTTCCGCAAAGTCGAGCTTGATCTGCTCCTTGTCGTCGAGATCGACCGTAACACGTCCACCAGATACCAGTCGGCCGAAGAGCAACTCGTCCGCCAGTGCCTTGCGAATCATGTCCTGAATCAAACGCGACATCGGACGTGCGCCCATCAACGGATCGAAGCCCTTGCGTCCCAGGAATTTGCGCAGGTTCTCGGTGAATACCGCCTCGACCTTCTTCTCGTGCAGCTGCTCTTCCAGTTGCATCAGGAACTTGTCGACCACGCGCAGGATGATTTCCTCGTCCAGCGGACGGAAACTGATGATCGCATCAAGACGGTTGCGGAATTCAGGTGTAAACATCCGCTTGATGTCGGCCATTTCATCGCCGGCTTCCTTCTTGTCGGTGAAACCGATCGAGCGCTTCTGCAGGCTTTCCGCACCGGCATTCGTCGTCATGACGATGATGACATTGCGGAAGTCGGCCTTGCGTCCGTTGTTGTCGGTCAAGGTGCCATGGTCCATGACCTGCAGCAGGATATTGAAAATATCCGTGTGCGCTTTTTCGATCTCGTCCAGCAAAAGCACCGCATGCGGCTTCTTGGTAATTGCCTCGGTGAGCAAGCCTCCCTGATCGAAACCGACGTAACCCGGCGGCGCGCCGATAAGTCGGCTTACCGCGTGACGTTCCATGTATTCCGACATGTCGAAACGAATCAGGTCAATGCCCAGAATGAACGCCAACTGTTTCGCGACTTCGGTCTTGCCGACGCCTGTCGGACCGGAAAACAGGAACGAGCCGATAGGCTTGTCCGTTTTCCCGAGACCGGCACGCGCCATCTTGATCGCGGAGCCCAATGCCTCGATTGCAGGATCCTGGCCGAACACCACGTTCTTGAGATCGCGGTCGATGGTCTGCAGCTTGGTACGGTCGTCCTGGTTGACGGTCTGCGGCGGAATTCGTGCGATCTTCGAAATGATGTCCTCGATCTCGGATTTGCCGATCGTTTTTTTCTGCTTCGACTTCGGCAGGATGCGCTGAGCTGCACCGGCTTCATCGATCACATCGATCGCCTTGTCCGGCAAATGCCGGTCATTGATGAACCGCGCTGCCAGTTCGGCTGCCGATGTCAGTGCCGAAGACGAATACTTCACGCCATGGTGCTCTTCAAAGCGAGATTTCAATCCGCGCAGAATTTGCACCGTCTGTTCAACCGTCGGCTCATTCACGTCAATTTTCTGGAATCGACGGGACAACGCATGATCCTTCTCGAACACACCACGGAACTCGGTGTAGGTCGTCGCGCCAATACACTTCAACTGGCCGCTCGACAATGCGGGCTTGAGCAGATTCGAAGCATCGAGCGTTCCACCGGATGCCGAACCGGCGCCGATGATCGTATGAATTTCGTCGATGAACAGGATGCCTTGCGGATTGTCCTTCAACTGCTTCAGCACAGCCTTGAGGCGCTGTTCGAAATCGCCGCGATATTTCGTGCCGGCCAGCAGCGCGCCCATGTCGAGCGAATACACCACTGCGTTTTGCAGCACTTCAGGAACATCGCCCTGCGTCACACGCCAGGCAAGCCCCTCGGCGATCGCAGTCTTGCCGACACCAGCCTCACCGACCAGCAACGGATTGTTTTTACGGCGACGGCACAGGGTTTGAATGACGCGTTCCACTTCGGATTCACGTCCGATCAACGGATCGATCTTGCCTTCGGCCGCAAGCTTGTTCAGGTTCTGGGTGAACTGATCAAGCGGACTTTCTTTCTGCTGGCCTTCGGCCTGCGCGTCCTCGGCACCTTCCGGGGCTTTCTGAGAATCGGTCTGCTGATCCTTGCGGACGCCGTGCGAAATGAAATTCACTACATCAAGCCGCGTAACGCCTTGTTGATGCAGGTAATACACCGCATGCGAATCTTTTTCGCCGAAAATGGCAACCAGCACATTGGCGCCGGTCACTTCCTTTTTGCCATTCGACGCCGACTGGACATGCATGATGGCCCGCTGGATCACTCTCTGGAAACCGAGTGTCGGCTGTGTATCGACTTCGCTTGTGCCCGGGACCGTAGGAGTATTGTCGCTGATGAAATTTGTCAGCGGTTTTCGCAAGTCTTCAATATTCACTGCGCATGCGCGCAGCACTTCCGCTGCCGACGGATTGTCTAGCAGTGCGAGCAACAGGTGCTCGACGGTGATGAACTCATGCCGTGCCTGACGAGCTTCGACAAAAGCCATGTGCAAACTAACTTCCAATTCCTGCGCAATCATGCTTCCTCCATCACGCATTGCAGGGGATGTCCTGCCTTTCGAGCGTGGGTTAACACTAATTCGACCTTCGTGGACGCGATATCCTTAGGATACACGCCGCACAAACCTTTTCCATCACGATGAACCTTGAGCATGATCTGCGTCGCGGTTTCTCGATCTTTGTTGAAGTACTCCTGAATGATTGCAACAACAAACTCCATAGGAGTGTAGTCGTCGTTCAGAAGCAGCACTTGATACATCGGCGGCGGCTTGAGCTTCTCCTCTTGCCTAGCAAGTACTGTACCGTTGTCATGCTTAGTTGCCATGCGTTTATTCTAAATAAGTCCAAATTCCTTAACGGACAAGTAAAACCATTCTATATGTGTTTGCCGATGTTACGCCGTTTCTGGATAGTGCGCAGATGTAGACCGAATCCATTAAAACAAGAGTACAGCACTATCGTGATTGTAAAAACTCAAAACTGGCAGAAAAGCGTCTTGACTTTTACAATTTTTGGGGGAACAATGGTAATTATTGAAATTGCAGCAGTTAAGCAATTGTCAATATGAAGTGAGCAAGGTTTAGGAGGGGGCTGCGTTACGCGAGGCTTCTTGCTTATACGGCTCGTGTGATTAGTTCTTATTTGAAAGACGCTTTTATGGCAACAGGTACCGTTAAGTGGTTCAATGACTCCAAAGGCTTCGGATTTATCACTCCGGATGACGGCGGTGAAGATTTGTTCGCCCACTTTTCCGCAATCCAGATGAACGGCTTCAAGACCCTTAAAGAAGGTCAAAAAGTCCAGTTCGAAGTAACGCAAGGCCCCAAAGGCAAGCAAGCTTCAAACATTCAAGCCCCCTAATCACGCCGATTAGCAAGAGCAAGAGAGCCCCGCATCAGCGGGGTTTTTTTTCGCCATGAGTCCTCATGGCATATTCTTCACTACAAAGTGCATTTTTACAGAATGTAGTTCACGGCAGCTGCTGGCGCAAAGCAAATACACTTGCCGCAAATCAAAATATCGGTAAAGTAAGGCGCTATGAAACTCCGCCAAAAGGTTATTCTGCTTGCGATTACGCCACTCATCGTTGCGTTGATCGCTATTGCGCTCGCCGTCAAATACCAAGCGAACGTGCTCGCAGAACAGCAACGCGCATCCGTCGAATCCGCTTATCTCGCAAGCAAGGAAGCCGAGTTGCGCCATTATGTCGCGCTTGCTACGCAGTCAATCGACCATCTTTACGATTCCGGTCGCAAGGACGAAGCCACATTGAATGAAGCGAAAGCGATTCTGGCCAAGCTGAATTTTGGCGACGACGGCTACTTCTTTGTTTACGATCTCAACGGCAATAATCTGATGCATCCCAGGCAACCAGAGTTGATTGGTCGCAACTTATGGGAAATGAGGGACGCGAGTGGCCGGCCAACGATCCAGTTACTAACCGCCCGCGCCAGGGAAGGTGGGGGGTTTCAGCGCTATTTGTGGGAAAAGCCATCGGCAGGAAAGATCGCGCCTAAATTAGGTTATGTCGTGATGCTGGAACGTTGGGGATGGATGCTGGGCACAGGCATCTACATGGACGACGTCGATGCGGCTATTTCGAAAATCGATGCCCAGATTTCCGGCAATATCCACAACACGATGCTCTGGATTGCAGGCATAGCCATCGCGAGTGCGTTGATTATTGCATTGTCCGGCTTGGCATTGAATATCAGCGAGTATCGCGTTGCCGATGCAAAGCTTAAAGCGCTGGCGCAACGCGTGGTGCGCTCCCAGGAAGATGAACGCGCGCGCCTTTCCCGAGATTTGCATGACGGCATTAGCCAATGGCTGGTTTCGATCAAATTGCAGGTTGAATCAGGAATTGTCAAACTTGCATCTTATGCGAGCCACCCGGATTCCGCCCGCTCGTCGTTCGACCGCGCAGCCGGGCAATTAAATGACGTACTTGGCGAGGTGCGCCGCATTTCCCACGACCTCCGGCCGGCACTTCTGGATGATCTGGGTCTGGCAGCTGCGCTCGATCACCTGGCGCGCGAGTTCTCAGAACATAGTTCGCTTCCGATCGATTTTGAGCATGTCGGCACGACTGATGGGCTTAGCGATGTCGGAAATACGGTATTGTTCCGCATCGCGCAGGAGGCGCTAACCAATATCAAGCGCCATGCCGGCGCATCGCAAGCCAGTGTGCGGCTAGTTGGAGACAACCGATGTGTTCAATTGATCGTCGCCGATAATGGGATGGGCTTTGATGTTGCCCAGATCGCGCAGCATCCGAAGCGCGGCATCGGTTTGCGCAATATGCATGAGCGCCTCGAAGCGGTGGGCGGAAAACTGCTTTTGACATCTTCTGCAGACGGCACCCAAGTCATCGCAACCTTACCACGAGCCTAAAAATGCTTACTCAAGCCTATGTTCATATCCTGTTGGTCGACGATCATCCGCTTGTGCGGGATGGTTTGCGTGCGCGGCTTGAAACGATCCCCCATTTTTCTGTCGTTGCGGAAGCCGGGTCCGCCGAGGAAGCGTTGGCGCATGCCGCGACGCGTACGATCGACCTGGCGCTAATGGATATCAACTTGAACGGCAAGAGCGGGATTGAGCTGACCGGTCGCTTCAACGCACTGTATCCCGAAGTGGCAATCCTGATGCTCAGCATGCATGACAAGGCCGAGTATGTGATGCAGGCGATTCAGGCCGGGGCACGTGGCTATGTCCTCAAGGATGCGCCGGCGATGGACATTATTACCGCCATCGATACGGTCATGTCGGGAGGCATTTATTACAGTGCCGGATTGGCGAAACAGCTCGCCCGACCCATGTCGCCGGCACTTTTGCTGACGCCGCGGGAAAGGGAAGTATTGCAGCGCATCGCGACAGGAAAATCGAACAAGCATATTGCGCGGGAACTCGATCTCAGCGTCCGCACCATCGAGACCCATCGCCTGAACATTAAACGCAAACTCGGCATCGAAGGACAGGCTGATTTGATACGCTTTGCACTTGAACAAACGCTCATCAAATAATTGCTCCCAATAAAAAAGGCCGGAAATCATCCGGCCTTTTTTATGCACGAACCTACAATTACATGTTTTCGATCATCACTTCACCAAAGCCGGAACAGGAAACTTGCGTCGCGCCTTCCATCAGGCGGGCAAAGTCATAAGTCACCTTCTTCGAATTAATCGATTTTTCCATCGAACTGATGATGAGATCAGCCGCTTCGACCCATCCCATGTGACGCAGCATCATTTCTGCGGACAAGATCAGCGACCCCGGATTGACGTAATCCTTGCCGGCATACTTCGGTGCCGTCCCGTGAGTGGCTTCAAACATGGCCACGGAATCGGACATGTTGGCACCCGGCGCAATTCCGATACCGCCGACCTGTGCTGCCAGCGCGTCAGAAATGTAGTCGCCGTTCAGGTTCAGGGTCGCAATGACGCTGTACTCATTCGGGCGCAACAAAATTTGCTGCAGGAAAGCATCGGCAATCGAATCCTTGACGGTGATTTCACGCCCGGTTTTCGGGTTCTTGAATTTGCACCACGGGCCGCCATCGACCAGCTGGGCACCAAACTCGTTTTGCGCCAGCGCGTAACCCCAATCACGGAAGCCGCCTTCCGTGTATTTCATGATGTTGCCCTTGTGCACGAGGGTCACGGATGGTTTGTCGTTATCGATTGCGTACTGAATGGCCTTGCGTACCAGACGCTCGGTCCCCTCACGAGATACCGGTTTCACACCGATGCCGGATGTCTGCGGGAAGCGGATCTTTTTGACGCCCATTTCCTTGATCAGGAAATCGATCAGCTTCTTGGCGCCGTCGGAGCCTTCCTGCCATTCGATACCGGCATAGATGTCCTCGGAGTTTTCACGGAAAATCACCATGTCGGTTTTTTCCGGCTCACGAACCGGCGACGGCACGCCCTTGAAGTAACGCACCGGGCGAAGACAGACATACAGGTCAAGTTCCTGGCGCAGCGCCACGTTCAGGGAACGGATGCCACCGCCAACCGGCGTTGTCAGCGGCCCCTTGATGGACACGACGTAATCTTTCAAAACTTTGAGGGTTTCCTCGGGCAGCCAAACATCCGGGCCATAGACCTTGGTTGATTTTTCACCGGCGTAGATTTCCATCCAGCTGATCTTGCGCTTGCCGCCGTATGCTTTGGCGACTGCCGCATCCACCACCTTGATCATTACCGGACTGATATCCACACCTGTTCCGTCACCTTCGAGGTAAGGAATGATGGGATTGTCAGGAACATTCAGGGAAAAATCGGCATTAACGGCAATTTTCTTGCCATCGGCAGGCACTTTGATATGTTGATACATCTTAGGCTCCGGGGTTAAGGAGAAAAAGAGAGGGCCGTTGTACGGCAGCTTTAAGGCGGATGTCTTATATAAGACATAAGACAGCATTTCGTATTATGCACGAGTATTTTACTAGATGCCATCAATTTGCGAGCCAGAAACCAGGAAGCCGTCGGCATCGGGCGGCCTTCGGCGCATGCCGGTGGCCCTGTACAATCCGATCCGGCACTGGGAATCCCGCTCCTGCGTTGCCATTTTGTTAGAAAAGCTTAGCATGGCCCTCATTTTATTCAATAAGCCCTATCAGGTGATGTGCCAGTTTTCAAGGCATCCGACGCGGCCCACGCTGGCCGATTTTATTCAGCGGCCCGGAATTTATCCTGCGGGGCGTCTCGATGCCGATAGTGAAGGACTGATGCTGTTGACGGATGACGGCCAATTGCAGCATCGGATCAGCCATCCCGAGCGCAAGGTCATCAAAACCTATATCGCGCAAGTTGAAGGAATTCCCGATCCGGGATCATTGAACAAGTTACGACAGCCGATCGATCTCGGCGATTTCACGACCTTGCCGTGCGGTGCGACGCACATCCATGCGCCCGATTGGCTCTGGCCCCGCGAGCCAGCCATCAGGCAACGCGCCGACACGCCGACTTCATGGCTGTCGATCAGGATTTCAGAAGGAAAAAACAGGCAAGTGCGGCGCATGACTGCGGCAGTAGGTTTGCCTACCCTGAGATTGATCAGGATCGCGATCGGCAAAATATCCCTGGAATCTCACCCCCTGTGGCCCGGGGATTGGCGCGAGATTTCAGTCGATGCGCTTTCCTGATTCCTTTCAAAACGGCAGAAATTCCAAATCGAAAGCACGTTCGATGAACCATGCCAGTGCCAGGATAGCGATGAGTAACGAGCCGCCGATCAGCACGACCTTTCGGTAGAAAAGACCCCGACGCAGCACGAAAGCGATCGGCAGGAATACCGCGACAATCGCCAGTTGCCCGACCTCCACGCCAACATTGAAGCCGATCAACGTCAGCAGCAACGCATCCTGCGGCAAACCCAGATCGCTTAATACGCTGGCAAAGCCGAATCCATGAATCAGGCCGAACAGGAATGCCATTGCCCAACGTCGCTCGCTGAACAACGGGAATACATTGTTCATTGCTGCAATCACAACCGATGCGGCAATCGTCGATTCCACCAATCGTGAAGGCAGGCTGACGACACCGAGCGTTGCAAGGCTGAGAGTGATTGAGTGCGCAATCGTAAATGCGGTCACGATTTTCAGTACCGACCAGAATGCCGGGGCAAACGCACTTACCGCATTCCATTGTTTATTTTCCCGGTACAACACTGCAGGCAGCAATAACGCCAACAAAAACAAGATGTGGTCGAAGCCGATCCATATATGCCAGATGCCCTCCCCGCAAAAATCAAGAAACTGCTGAAGCTGGTCGGGCCGGCCGAGCGTAAATTCTTGCGCCGCCTTATCGGGTGTAAAAATCGCCGAGCTGGTTGTGCCTGCGTACTGAAGTCGCAATAGTCCTTTATGCTGCGGATCGATATCGAAGAACAGGCCATACCGGGCGCCCAAAATGTCAATCGGCAACTCGCACTGCGCCGTAAATCGCAACACCGCGTATTTGCCGTCCGTATGCTCATCGATCAGATGTTCGGACACCGATACCGGGCATCCCTTACCCGCATTGGATAAAGCGAGCCTCGACATCGCGTAGGCGGCGATCTCCCCATGCTTTGCACGCACTTCCCCCCAGGTAATCTGGGCGTCGCCATTGGTATCAAGCCCGATGGCGAAATCAAGATCACGCAAGGAAATATCCCACTGCCCTTCGACTGCATTGCCGCTGGGCTTGAGGATCAGATAACTATCACTTGGTTTATGGGCGTATGCGTTAAGAGAACCGGCAAGAAAGCAAAGAAGCAGAAAAAGGCGCTTCATTTGCCGCCCCCTTGCAATTGCCGGCCCAGACCGTTCAGGTACCGATCTTCTATTTTGCTTTCCGACAGCCACTGCAGCACCGGCTGCGCAGCTTTGGCGTCCTTTGCGGCAATGCCTGCCTCAAGAAAAATCCGGGCATCACGCGGCTCCCGCTGAACCTTCCAGTTATCCTGCGCCAGTGCGAGCGCTTTTTTTGCATCCTTTTCCGTATAAAGGGCAAAACGGGCCTCCTCCTGCTGATGCACCGCTTCACCGCGGCGCTGCGCAGCCTCGAATCGCGCCGCGAGCGCCGCTTCGTGCTCCTTGGCGACAGGCATATTCAATGCACGCTCGGCAAAGGCCAACCTCAGCAGCAGCACGTCGGATCGCACCTTGTCCTTGAGGAGGTTGACGACATCGGCGGGTCTTTTCAAATCAAGAAGCAGATCGGCGTAAGCAGCGAGCAGGAAACCATCAGTGATATCGAATTCCAGAGCTTGCCTGTAATGCAATTCAGCCACATCGAATCGCTGCAGGCGCTCGGCGAGTTCGGCCAGACGAATATGCACCCACAGCTTTTCCGGGGCACTTGCCTTGGGGTGCCGCTTCAAAGTGTCACCAAGTGTTCGATAAGCAGCATCGGCATTGCCGGTCAGACCATCGACCATTGCTTCGCAACCGGTCGCGATCAATTCGGCATCCTGGCGCATGGCGCGGCAATCAGTTTTCGCTTGATCGTAACGCGCCTGCACAATATGGATGATCGCGCGCAGCGTCCTTGCTTCGGTGTTGCCGGGTTCGCGTTCGATAACCTGCCCCAGATCGGCCAACGCGCCGGCGAAATCATGCCTGAACTGGCCGAGACTTGCTCGCAGGATCAAGACGTCTGTCGGTGGGTCGGGCGCCGTCCACCATGGAGCGAGCGCCGCTTGTGCATATCCGAGATAACGTGGGTCACCCTCCTCCCCTACCAAGCTGTAGTAGCGACGCGCCAACCGTACCGCCGCGGTCAGATTTTTTGGATTGCGCTGCAACTCGGCACGCATTTGCCGCAGTTCTTCGGCAACCGGATCATTTGGTTTGAAGGGCAGCCTTTCCAATACATGGCTATCGTCAGTGGGAACGTGAGGCGCTGCGCCAGCGAAAAATGGAATAAAACACAAGACGGCAATGAGCGGGAGAACGGCAGGGCGATGTGGCATCGGACAATTCCAAGTATGCGGCTGACCGGCAAGGCTTTACATCATAGCAAGCCTTTGGCAGCCATCAGGGGAAACGGTTAGTTGAATCCTAGGTATATTCGCCTTGCCGGCGAATAACTCGTCAACCGTCATTATTTCCGGGCGTTATTAAGATTGCCTTACCTGAAGCACTTGGCGCGAATACATACCTACATCTACCTTAAGGACCTATTATGAAAAAGCTGATCGCCGCCCTCGTTGCCGGACTGTTTGCCACTTCCGTCTTCGCCGCTGGCCATGCCGCCGCTCCTGCAGCACCTGCCGCAGCGCCGGCCGCACCAGCCGCCGCGGAAGCGCCGGCTCCAAAAGTAACGAAAACAAAAGCAAAGAAGGCGAAAGCGAAAAAAGCGAAGAAGGCAGATGGGACTAAGGCTGCTCCAGCCGCGTCCAAGTAATCTATAGATCGGCATGACAAAAGGCAGGCTGAGCCTGCCTTTTTTGTTTATCCTTTGGTTTGTTCAGATTAGCCTTACCCACCGGGTAAAACAGCATATGACCAGATCTCTACGTTTTTGCGCCAGATGGATACCGGTTCTTGCAGGAATGGGAACAGCGCTGGCATTCGCCCAACAGCCTGCCAGGTTTCCCGTCATTCCGCTCACCGCTGGAATTCACGTCATCAAGGCGGAAGTCGCAGCGAATGACGCCGAGCGTCAGCAAGGGTTGATGTACCGGCAAAAACTCGGGCCGAACGAGGGTATGGTGTTTCTGTTCGAGGGTCCGGCAAGCATTTGCATGTGGATGAAGAATACGTATATTCCGCTCTCAGTCGCTTTCCTGGACGAAGGTGGAAAGATTATCAACATCGAGGACATGCAGCCTGAAACGACCGAATCGCATTGCGCCAAAAAGCCGGCACGCTATGCGCTGGAGATGAATTTAGGGTGGTTTAAGCAGAAAAATATTAAACCGGGCGCCGTAGTTGAAGGCTTGCCGCGGCAAGCCCGGAATTGAGGCGCTGATTCGCAGACCTTACGCGATAACAGGGACGACAAAAACCCGCATGACGACGTCATGCGGGTTTTTTACTTGCCACTAAATCAAGCCGGCCGAGACGGCCAATGCTCGGAAAGTATCAGGCCAGCGCTTTCAACGCAGCTGCAAGGCGGCTCTTGTGGCGAGCGGCTTTATTTTTATGAATGATTTTCTTGTCAGCGATACGGTCGATGGTCGAAATCGAATTTTGAAACACTTGCGTCGCTGCAGCCTTGTCGCCTGCCTCGATTGCCTTGCGGACAGCCTTGACTGCCGTACGCAGCGTCGAACGCTGGCTGGAATTATGTGCGTTTTGCTTGACTGCTTGACGAGCACGTTTGCGTGCTTGTGCGGTATTTGCCATGAATGGTTCCTAGAACGAAATCGAACTGCGTACGCAGATTGCGAGACAGAATTCAGTAAAGCCGCAGATTATATCGGCTTTTCGGAAAATGGGCAATTTGCTGTTGGGTCTGGCCTTTCGCCTTTCCGTCACCAGGCCAATGCCGGGGTTTGCGGCCGTCGAGTGGTTTTACCAGCCGCTATAATGGCGCCCCATGAATCTGCACAAAACGCTGGCCACGGTCTCCGGCATGACCATGCTTTCTCGAGTGACGGGCTTGCTTCGTGAACTGCTGATCGCCAGAGCCTTCGGCGCATCTGCCTACACTGACGCATTTTTTGTCGCCTTTCGCATTCCGAATCTGCTGAGGAGATTGTTCGCGGAAGGCGCATTCTCACAGGCATTCGTTCCAATCCTGGCCGAGTACCGCAACCAGAAAGGGAACGAGCCGACCAAGCAACTGGTCGATCACGTCGCCACCATCCTGGCCTGGGCCCTGCTGGCGACTTGCGCTCTCGGCATCATCGCGGCGCCGGCTATCGTCTATTTCATTGCCACCGGCCTGAAATCCGATGCCGATGCGTTCGCAAGTTCCGTCACGATGACCCGGATCATGCTTCCCTATATCGGATTCATGTCTTTCGTCGCGTTGGCAGGGGGCATTCTAAACACCTGGCGTGAATTCCGGGTTCCCGCCTTTACGCCGGTACTTCTCAACTTGTCTTTCATTGCCGCATCGCTATTTGCAGCACCCTACCTTTCGCAGCCGGTGTATGCATTGGCAGGCGCCGTGTTCGTCGGTGGCGTGCTCCAGCTTGCGTTTCAGCTTCCTGCGTTGCGCAAGATTGGCATGCTGCCGCGTATTTCATTCAATCCTAAAGCGGCCCTGAAGGACGAAGGAGTCCGGAGGGTCCTGAAACAGATGGTGCCTGCTACCTTCGCCGTCTCGGTCGCCCAGATCAGCCTCATCATCAATACCAACATTGCATCGCGCCTTGAGAATGGCAGCGTCTCCTGGCTGTCGTACGCAGACCGGCTAATGGAATTTCCAACCGCACTGCTCGGCGTCGCCCTGGGCACCATTTTATTGCCCAGCCTGGCAAAAGCCCATGCGGACGCCGACAAGAATGAATATTCCTCCCTGCTGGACTGGGGTTTGCGGCTGACCTTCCTGCTTGCATTGCCGTCGGCAGTCGGGCTGGCGACGCTGTCGGAGCCGCTCACCGCCACTCTCTTCCATTACGGCAAATTCGATCAGGAATCGGTTGCGATGACCGGACGCGCATTGATTGCATACGGCGTCGGCTTGATCGGATTAATCCTGGTAAAGATTCTTGCGCCGGGTTTCTACGCAAAACAGGATATCAAGACGCCGGTAAAGATCGCCATCGTCGTGCTGATCGCGACGCAGCTGATGAACCTGGTATTCGTGCCATGGATCGCACATGCCGGCCTGGCATTGTCGATTGGCCTTGGGGCGTGCATCAATGCCATATTTCTATATTGGGGTCTGCGGCGCCGTGGCATTTATATCGCCAATAAAGGCTGGCTGCTGTTTCTGGTTCGTTTGGCCGGGGCCTTACTCCTGCTCGCGGGCGTTGCACTGTGGACAGCGGAACAGTTTGATTGGATTGCCTTGCAGGCGCATCCGTTGTGGCGAGTCGGCGCCCTGACAGCCGTCCTTCTTGCCTGCGGCATCACTTATTTTGGCGCGCTGCTGGCAATGGGATTCAGATTCGGCGATTTCAAGCGCACTTCGTCATAAGCCCGGCGCCGGTGATTTTTATACCATGCCGGCCTTCTCTTGCCGGCTCCATGGTTATATGATGGCTCCGTATGATGATCAGTGCTCTTGACTACTTCACCTCGCTGGTCCAGCAGGACGACGACATCCCCTTGTTTGAAGCGGCCTTGGCCATTGCACAGGATGTCGATCCGCAACTGGACCTCGCCGCGACCCAGGCCGAGGTCGACATGTTTGCCGCCAACCTCCAGCGCAGGCTTGCACCGGATGCCTCGAGCATCCAGAAGCTGCGCATGCTCAATCATTTCTTTTATCACGAGCTGGGATTTGCCGGAAACGTCAACAATTACTACGACCCGGACAATAGTTATCTTCACCGCGTTATCCATACCCGTCGCGGGATTCCGATTTCACTCGCGGTGATTTACATGGAGCTTGCCCAGCAGATCGGATTGAATGTCAAAGGCATTTCCTTTCCCGGTCATTTCCTGATGAAACTGTCAGTGCAGTCCGGCGAAATCATTATCGATCCCTTCAATGGCGCAAGCCTGTCCCGGGAAGAACTGGAAGAAAGACTGGAACCCTACGCCGAAGAACATGGCGACACGGATGACCTGGCTCTTGCCGCCTATCTGCATGCAGCACATCCGCGGGACATCCTGGTACGGATGCTGCGCAATCTGAAGGCGCTGTTTGCGGAACACATGCGCTGGCAACGCCTGCTGGGCGTACAGGAACGCCTTGTAATCCTTCTCCCTGACGAGATCGCCGAACGGCGTGACCGCGGCCTTGCCTATGCGAACCTGCAATGTCCGAAAGCTGCGCTGCACGACCTGGAGGCGTATTTGTCCGAGCGGCCCTATGCGAACGATGCGGACATGCTGCGCACCCGCCTTCCCGAGTTACGCGAGGCAAGCCGCCGGCTGAACTGAATCAGCCGTTGGCTTTCGCCTCGATCGCTTCCCACTTTTCAAGGCTTTCCATCAACAGCGCATCGATTTCAGCAAAACGCTGATTCAGACGCTGCACTTCGCCTGCCTGCTGGTAGATTGCCGGGTCAGCCAGTTTTTCCGTGATGGATTTCTGCTCGCTTTCCAGATCGGCGATGAGTACCGGCAAGGTTTCCAGTTCGCGCTGTTCCTTGTAGCTCAGTTTCTTCTGCTTCGGTGCAGGTTGAACCTCTTTCGCGGCCGGCTTGGTTTCCTGCTTCGCCGCAGTCTTGACCGGCGCCGGGGGCACCGCCCTAACCCGCTCCCAATCGCTATAGCCGCCGACATACTCGCGCCACAATCCATTGCCTTCGGCAACGATAACCTGCGTCACGACATTGTCGAGGAAGGTGCGGTCATGGCTGACCAGGAACACGGTGCCGCTGTATTCCTCGAGCAACTCTTCGAGCAGTTCCAGCGTGTCGATATCGAGATCATTGGTCGGCTCGTCCAGGACCAGTACGTTGGCCGGCTTCGCGAACAGTCGTGCCAGCAACAGGCGGTTGCGCTCACCACCCGACAGGGATTTGACGGGCGAGCGTGCACGTTCGGGCGCGAACAGGAAATCGCTGAGGTAGGTCATCACATGCTTGCGCTGGCCGTTGATTTCGACCCATTCGCTGCCGGGGGAAATCGTATCGGCAAGACTGGTCTCTTCATTCAACTGCGCACGCATCTGGTCGAAGTACGCAATCTGCAGGCGCGCGCCCTGCTTCACCGTGCCGCTGTCGGGTGCTTCCTCGCCGAGGATCAATCTGAGCAAGGTGGTTTTTCCGGCGCCGTTCGGGCCGATCAGGCCGACCTTGTCGCCGCGCATAATCGTCGCCGTGAAATCGCGAACGATGTTTTTCTCGCCATAGCGCTTGCTCACGTCCGTCAATTCCGCGACGATCTTGCCCGACCGCTCGCCTGCGGACACGTCCAGCTTGACCTGTCCCTGCTGGTCACGTCGGGCGGTGCGGGTGCGACGCAGCTCCTCCAGCCGCCTGACGCGCCCCTCGTTACGGGTACGCCGCGCTTCGACGCCTTTGCGTATCCATACTTCCTCCTGCGCCAGGAATTTGTCGAATTTCGCATTCTCGATCGCCTCGATCTCAAGCTGCTCGGCCTTGCGCGTCTGGTAGGCGCTGAAATTGCCGGGAAACGACAGCAACCGGCCCCGATCAAGTTCGATGATGCGGGTGGCGACATTGTCAAGGAAGGAGCGATCGTGGGTGATGAACAATACGCTGCCCTTGTAATCGCGCAGCAATCCCTCCAGCCAGAGGATGGAGGTGAAGTCCAGGTGATTGGTCGGTTCGTCGAGCAAAAGGACGTCTGGCGCGCTCACCAGCGCACATGCCAGCGCGACCCGTTTCTTGGTGCCGCCGGAGAGTGTGCCCATCAGCGCGTCCTTGTCGAGGTTCAGCCGGGCAAGCGTGGTTTCCACGCGGTTCGACAGGCTCCAGGCATCGGCAGCGT